>NZ_CP080467.1:4102500-4222202 GCF_022674245.1 Alicyclobacillus acidoterrestris | reverse complement strand
TTGAACTGATGGCCCTCCTAAAGAAAAAACATAAAAACTTCGCACAACCCCAAAATGCCCGGTGTTACGCGAAATTTTCCGGTTGTCCCCCGTTTGATGTGGATTGAAAACGACGGAACTACACATATTCACTCGATGTGGGTAATGTTATCCACAACGTGTGGATAAACTTGTGGATACATTGATTAATTCACAGGGTCTGTGGATGATTGCAGCGACTATATTACCAGAAAAGACGATAGTCGAGCAATGTCGAAATAAATTATCCACAAAACCCACAAAGCTGCGAAAAATGCGGTTTCCACATGTGGAAATGTGTCTAAACTTGTGGATGTTTGTCTGTGGATAACCTGAAATGGGGATTTGTTTAGAAAGTTGTCCACATGTGGATTGTTGATGAGAAGAAGGCCTTGTTTTCGTTGACAACTGTGTGCTTGTCATGTATCCTTTGTAACGTCTGTCTGCAAGGGAGGTGTCCTGATGAAACCGACCTATCAACCGAATGTACGGAAACGCAAAAAGAACCACGGATTTCGCCAACGCATGGCCACAAAAAATGGTCGTCGGGTTCTCGCAGCTCGCCGTAAACGGGGACGTAAAGTTTTGTCAGCATAAAGGCCACGATTCGTGGCCTTTTTTAATGATTGTCGATAAACCTTAGTTTGGTTTTGGTTGCGGAAGGAGGGCGAGTGATGCAGAGTCAGTACCGGTTAAAGGAGAATCGTGACTTTCGACGCGTATTTCGTCGAGGAAAATCGTTTGCGACGCCGCGACTGGTATTGTATTATTGCGACAATCGCCTGTCTTCTTTTCGCGTGGGATTCTCCATTAGTAAGAAGGTTGGCAATGCGGTGGTGCGGAATCGAGTGAAGCGGGTGTTGCGCGCGGGATTTCAATCGCTCGTTCCAGAACTCTCGGATAAGCCAATCGATATGGTGATTGTCTGCCGCAAAGACGCTGCAGAGTCCGATTACCACGAATTGATGAACGATGTCATGAAACTCCTTCAGAAAGCCAAAATCGTGGTATGATTTGGACGAGGAGCTGAGTGGAATGAAGTTCATTCTTCTCGCATTTATCCGCTTTTATCGGAAGTGTATATCTCCACTAACACCCCCCAGTTGTCGCTTTGTTCCGACGTGTTCGGAATATGCGATGGAGTCGATCATGCGGTTTGGGGCCATAAAGGGTGGATGGTTGGCAGTCAAGAGGTTAGTCAAATGTGGGCCTTGGCACCCGGGCGGTGTCGACGAGGTTCCGTTACCGAAGTAGTAGGGGGATTTGTGTTGGAGTCAAAGCGTAAACAACGCAGATGGACGTTCGCACTCAGCGCTTTGGTAGTCGTCGCGCTGACTGGTTGCGGAATGTATCCGAAGAAGCCGGGAGATTGGCCGCACAATGTCTGGGGAACCGTCCTCAAGGCCATTTCGGATGTCATTGATTTCTTGGCCCGGCACTTGGGAGATAGTTACGGGCTTTCTATCTTGATTGTCACCATTATTGTCCGGTTGATTATTCTTCCGTTGTTTATCAGGCAGATGCGCTATCAGAAGTACATGATGGAATTGCAGCCTGAGATGCAAAAAATTCGTTCGAAGTACAAAGGCGACAACCAAAAAATACAGCAAGAGACCATGAAGTTGTACCAAGAGCGCGGCATTAATCCGGCAGCAGGCTGTTTTCCAATGGTCATCCAGCTACCTGTGCTGTATGCGCTTTATGGTGCCATCATGGGCAACTACGGTTTACACCACAGCGTGTTCCTCGGCATTTGGCAGCTTGGCGCGAAAGATCCATATTACGTGTTGCCGGTTATCGCGGCTTTGAGTACGTTCCTTTCCTCGTGGATCACGATGCGAAACCAACCTACTCAACAACGTGCCATTTTGTTCGTCATGCCGGTGTTCATCTTTATTATCGGAATGCGGTTGCCGGCTGGATTGGTTCTGTACTGGGTGTACACGAACTTGTTCACGGCACTTCAAACATATGTGTTTATGAATCGCAGGGCTGCAGCAACAGCGGCAGTTCCCGCTGCGGCTACCACGACGTCGCGTTCGCGCGGTGCGGGTGATAAGTCGGGTGGCACATCGAGTGCAGGTAAATCTGGTACTCGGACAAGTACAGCGAAAGGCAAATCGTCCAACGCTGGTCGTGCAGAGAACAAGTCGTCTGGAAAATCAGGTTCTGCGAAGGTGAAATCTGGTTCTGGCAAACCTGGCACAGGCGGTTTAAAGTCAGGTGGCAAGCAGGGAAATCAGGCGACAAAGGCAGCGACGACTTCAGATGATACCGTGAAAGACAAGCCAAATGAGGCGAATAAAACGGCACCACCAGACACGACGAGCGATGCCCCAGTTGATCATCCGCGGGACGAATAGACCTTTATCGCGACTGAAGGGGAAGTCAGATGAAGCGCTTAGTAGTAACGGGTCGAACGGTCGAAGAGGCAGTGACATCGGCGCTCGTGAAACTTGGGGTGCCGAGATCGCAGGCACAGGTGCGTGTGATTTCCGAGCCGGTGAAAGGGTTGTTTGGATTCCTTGGTGGGAAGGATGCTCAAGTTGAAGTGAGTGTTCCGCAGAGTCCACTCGAAAACGCGCGTGATTTTGTCGAGACGGTATTGCGCGAGATGGGTGTTTCGGCCAGGGTGACCATCGATGCGGATGAGGAGACGGACGCGGAATACGTCGTGAACGTCGATGCGGACGCTGATGTTTTGCCATCGCTGATTGGACGGCATGGGTCAACGCTTGATTCGCTGCAGTATCTGGTCAATATTGTGGCGAATCGGGAGCACGAGGGGTTCGTGAAGTTTTCAGTCGATGCGGGGGCTTATCGCAAACGGCGGCGTGACAGCTTGCGACGTGCAGCTGATCACGCTGTGGAACGGGTGATTCGAACGGGCCGAGCGGTTTCTATGGAGGCCATGTCGCCTGCGGATAGAAAATGGGTTCATACGTATTTGCAGGCGCGCACCGATATTTCCTCGTTGAGCGAGGGTGAAGAACCGCATCGCAAAGTGAAAATTGTACCCAGGCGAAATGAGTATCGCGTGTAAGTGTCGTGATGGGATCATGGGCCCTTCTCTGTTGGAGGAGGGTATCTTTTTTGTTCGGAGGAGGCGAAGCAAGTGAATCTGGAGACTATCGCGGCCATTGCCACTGCACTGGGCGAAGCCAGCATTGGTGTCGTTCGGGTGAGTGGAGAGAACGCCAAGGCGGTCGCCGAACGCATGGTGCGGACGCCGAAGGGGCGCAGTGTATCGTTTTCTGGACCGCGTAAAATCCTTTACGGACAAATTGTGCATCCGCGTACGGAGGTCGTGATAGACGAAGGGATTGTCTTGTGGATGCCAGGACCTCACAGTTATACGGCGGAAGACGTCGTGGAGTTGCAGGTGCACGGTGGGATTCAGCTGGTTCAGACGGTGTTGGAGGCCACGCTTGCAGCGGGGGCGAGATTGGCGGAACCCGGGGAATTTACGAAGCGCGCGTTTCTCAATGGCCGAATGGATTTGTCGCAGGCTGAAGCCGTGATGGATCTGATTCGCGCCAAGACGGATTTTGCGGGCCGCGTCGCATTGCAGCAGGTTCAAGGGCGTTTCAGTGAAGAAGTTCGAAGCATTCGGCGTGCGCTCATCGAATTGCAAGCGCATGTCGAGGTGACGATTGATTATCCAGAGCACGATGTCGAAGCGGTCGCTTGTGAGCAAGTGGTCGAGGTCGGAACCGCACTGATGCGGCGTATCGGGGCGCTTTTGGATGGGGCGAAACTCGGTCAAATTTTGCGCGATGGTGTTGCGACAGCGATTGTCGGACGCCCCAATGTGGGCAAGTCGTCGTTGTTGAATGCGCTGTTGCGGCGAGATCGGGCGATTGTGACCGATATCCCAGGAACCACGCGGGATGTGCTTGAGGAGTACGTCAATGTCCGGGGAATTCCGCTCAAGCTTATCGACACAGCGGGCATTCGAGAAACCAGTGATGTGGTAGAACGAATTGGGGTCGATAAATCGCGGCAGTCCATACGCGAAGCTGAACTGGTGCTGTTTGTACTAGATGGCACGATGCCGCCGACACCAGAGGACGTCGAGATTTTGCAGAGTACGCAGGGCTTAAAGCGCGTACTTGTGGTCAATAAAATGGATGCAGGCATTCATCCGGAATTGGCGGAGTTCGTGGATGGTGCAGAAGCTGCTGCAGTCGTGCATGTCTCTGCGCGGGAACAACAGCAGATTGAGCAGTTGGAGTCGGAAATTGCGCGGCTTGTGCAGGGAGAAATGTCGCTGGAGCGGGACACGACGTACATGACAAACGTCCGCCAGAAGAATTTGCTCGAAGTGGCAACAACAGATCTAGAGATGGCTATAGACGCTGCGCAAGCAGGTGCTACACTAGATTTGATTGCGGTTCATCTGCAATCCACATATGAAGAGTTGGGACTTGTGATCGGTGAAGAGACGGGAGAGGACTTGCTCGACGAGATCTTTTCCCGGTTTTGTCTCGGAAAATAAGCGTTTTGAACATATCATATCACCGCGCGTTGGCGGGATTTGTATCGATTCTATAGAGATGGTGAGGTGACCATTGTGAATTTCTTTGCTGGCGAGTACGACGTCATTGTCATTGGCGCCGGCCATGCTGGTTGTGAGGCGGCGCTTGCGGCCGCGCGGATGGGCTGTAAGACGCTGTTGCTGACAATTAATCTGGACACGGTAGCGTATATGCCATGTAACCCATCGATTGGTGGCCCTGCGAAGGGCATTGTGGTGCGAGAAATCGACGCGTTGGGTGGGCAGATGGCGCGAAACACGGACGCCACTTACATCCAGATGCGCATGCTGAATACCGGCAAGGGGCCAGCTGTTCAGGCGTTGCGGGCGCAGGCGGACAAAGCGTATTATGCCCTGAACATGAAGTGGACGCTCGAGGCGGAGCCGAATTTGGATTTGAAGCAGGCGATGGTCGAACAACTGCTGACGGAGAATGGCCGTGTCAAAGGGGTTGTCACGAAGAGTCACCAAGAGTTTCATGCGAAGGCGGTCGTATTGACGACAGGGACTTATTTGCGCGGACGTATTTTTATCGGCGACGTCTCGTATGAAGGTGGACCCAATGGCCAGATGCCAGCGATTAAGCTCTCGGACAGCCTGTTAGATCTCGGCTTTCAGCTGGTGCGGTTCAAGACGGGTACGCCGCCGCGAATTAACCGCAATACCATCAATTTTGATAAATTGATTGCGCAGCCTGGTGACCCAGTGCCACAGCACTTTTCGTTCGATCCCGACACCAAACCGCGCGACCAAGTTCCTTGTTGGCTGACCTCGACCACCGAGGAGGGACACTCGATTATCCTCGAAAACTTGGACCGCGCACCGATGTTCTCCGGTGAAATCAAAGGGACGGGGCCGCGTTATTGTCCGTCGATTGAGGATAAGGTGGTGCGCTTTCGGGATCGGCCAAATCATCAGATTTTCCTTGAGCCAGAGGGACCGAATACATCTGAGTGGTATGTTCAAGGGTTGTCGACGAGCCTTCCGGAAGACGTGCAGTTGTCGCTCTTGCGGACGATTCCTGGGTTGGAGAACGCGGAAATGCTTCGGCCAGGGTATGCCATTGAGTACGATGCAATCGTTCCGACACAACTGTGGCCAAGCCTTGAGTCCAAGCGCGTCGAAGGGTTATTTACTGCAGGACAAATCAATGGCACCTCAGGTTATGAGGAGGCGGCTGGTCAAGGAATTATGGCCGGCATCAACGCTGCCCGCAAGGTGCGTGGGGAAGAGCCTGTGGTACTGTCGAGATCGGATGCGTATATCGCAGTGATGATTGACGATCTCGTCACAAAAGGCACGAACGAGCCATATCGGCTGTTGACTTCCCGCGCTGAGTACCGGTTGTTGCTGCGTCACGACAATGCAGATCTGCGCCTGATGGAAATTGGTCACGAAATTGGCTTGCTCAATGAGAAAGCATATGATCGGATGATGAAGAAGCGCGCAGGCATTGAAGTAGAATTGCAGCGCCTGCGGCGGACGAGGGTCAAGCCGGCGAGTGCCAATGAGAAGTTGGTGGAGTTTGGGTCAAAACCGGTGGAAGACGGCGTGACGCTGGAACAGCTGCTCCGCCGACCGGAATTGAGTTATGAACAGGTAAAGGCGTTAGATCCGACTGGTGGGGTCGAGTTAGATCCTGAAGTGGTCGAACAGGTCGAGATTCAGACCAAGTACGCGGGATACATTCAGAAGCAGGAACAGGTGATTGACCGTCAGAAGCGTCTGGAGCATAAACTGATTCCGCCTGAGGTAGACTTTTACAGCATCGCGGGGCTCGCGACAGAGGCAAAGGAAAAACTGACGAAAATTCGCCCGAGGACGGTCGGCCAAGCATCTCGTGTCGCTGGTGTGACCCCTTCCGATATCTCTATTTTGCTGGTCTATCTGGAAGCCTGGAGAGGAAAGGCTGCTAATGCTTGAGATTCCGTGGCCGAGTCCACTTTCTGAGAGACAACTGAATCAATTGGACCTGTTTCGGAACCTGCTCGTCGACTGGAATGAACGCATGAATCTGACTGCAATTACGGATGAGGAACAGGTCTATGTGAAGCATTTTTACGATAGCCTCGCCGTATTATTGACGCCGCAGTGGCAAGCGATGGCCAAGAAGGATTTGCGGGTGATAGATGTGGGGACCGGTGCAGGGTTCCCGGGTATCCCGCTTGCCATTGTTGAGCCTGAGATGTCGTTTGTGTTAAATGACGCTTTGCAGAAGCGGGTTGGCTTCTTACAGGCGGTTGTGGATGAATTGCAGTTGTCCAACGTTCAAGTGATTCACGCGCGTTCGGAAGATCTGGCGCGGGATGCGAAGTTTCGCAAGCAGTTTGATGTGGTCGTCTCTCGGGCAGTAGCGCGTCTGAATGTCTTATTGGAACTGATGTGTCCTTTTTTGGGTCAGAACGGTGTAGGCTTCTCGTATAAAGGTCCTGGTTTTGACGAAGAGAAAGCGGACGGCATGCGTGCAGCCAAAAAACTGGGTGCCGTCATACAAGAAGAACTGACCTACACCTTGCCGCTAGAGATGGGAAAACGGACGATTGTTCCGTTTCGACAAACGACGCCTGTTCCGAATGCGTATCCGCGTAAGGCGGGGGTTCCACAGCGTAAGCCGCTGTAACGTACAGCCCAGTGTCGGACGTTGTCGATGCGCATGGTATCTTGTAAATTTTTGATAATGTTTGTCGACCTGAAGGATTATTAGGCTTTGGTGGTGAAAACCAGAGAACAGTGTCGAGATATCGCTTTGTTCTGTGGAGAATTGAGGGGTAAGAATGAAAGAAGCGTGGGGACGGTTTATTAATCTTCGCGACTCGGGGAACACGAATGCGCAAGTGGTCCAACTCCCTGTAGGTGACATAGTATCGAACCCATATCAACCACGAACGATCTTTAATCAAGAGGCCATTGAGGAACTCGCAAAGACCATTCATACCCATGGCGTCATTCAACCGATTGTCGTGCGCAAGAAAGACAATCAATATGAGTTGATAGCCGGCGAGCGTCGTCTGCGTGCAGTTCGGCATCTGGGGTGGACAACCATTCCGGCCATCGTTCGGGAGATGAACGACGCGCAGACTGCGTCTGCGGCGCTGATTGAGAATCTCCAGCGCGAAGGTCTTACGCCCATTGAGGAAGCTGTTGCCTACCAGCAGTTGTTGGAGTTGCACGGTTTGACTCAAGAAAGTCTTGCGCAGCGTTTGGGCAAAGGTCAATCGACGATTGCCAACAAGTTGCGTCTATTAAATCTACCAGAAGCAGTACAAACGGCCTTATTGACGAAATCGATTACTGAGCGCCATGCGCGTGCGCTGCTTGCGATTCCTACTGAAGAAGTACAGATTGAACTGCTCCAGGAGTGCATCGACAAAGGCTGGAACGTGAAACAAATGGAAGAGCGCGTGAAGGCGAAACTCGCTGGATTCCAACAGGAAGGCCAGAAGCGCGGCCGGCCGCGGCGCAGAGGTCTGTCCAAGGACGTTCGATTGGCCGTCAACACCATTCGCCAGTCGCTAGAGATGATTGAAAGCACCGGACTCACAGTGAACTATGAAGAAGCGGATGAGGAAGAATACTATCAATTTACTATTCGCGTTCCAAAACAGAAAATCGCTCCGGCCCCGCAAGCGGAGTGAGCCAGTGCGGCAGCGGCCTTGATTGGGTCGCTGTTTTGTTTTCCCCACTCGCAGTCAACGCAAAGTCAAAGAGGCGTCGAATACCGATACATTTTTTTCGCCACATCTAAGCTGTTTTGCAGTAGAATGTGAAATAGTCACTTCGGACGTATGTTTCATGAATGAAGGAGGACTGTTTGTGTCCAACGCCCGAGTTATCGCTATTGCAAATCAAAAAGGTGGCGTCGGTAAAACAACCACAGCGGTCAACCTCGGCGCGTGTTTAGCGACTTTAAACAAGCGTGTATTGCTGATTGACATTGACCCACAAGGCAATACCACTTCAGGGGTAGGCATCAACAAAGCCGATGTTAAGTATTGTGTGTATGATGTGATTATTAACGACGTCTCGATGTCTGAGGCGGTCATGCCGTCCGGATTGGAGAACCTCTCTCTTTTGCCAGCCACCATTCAGTTGGCGGGCGCAGAGATAGAATTGGTTCCTACGATATTGCGAGAAGTCCGCCTTCGTCGAGCAGTGCAGACGATGCGCTCCCAATATGATTACATCGTCATTGATTGTCCGCCTTCCCTCGGGCTGTTGACCGTCAACGCGTTGACAGCAGCTGATTCGGTTTTGATTCCCATTCAGTGCGAGTATTACGCATTGGAGGGGTTAAGCCAACTGCTAAACACCATCCGCCTGGTCCAAAAACACCTGAATACGTCGCTTGAAGTTGAAGGTGTTGTTTTAACGATGTTAGACGCTCGAACCAACTTAGGTTTACAAGTCATTGAGGACGTCAAGAAATTCTTTGGTGAAAAAGTGTATCGCACGATTATTCCGCGTAACGTTCGACTCAGTGAGGCGCCGAGTCACGGCCGCCCAATCATTCATTATGACCCGAGGTCAAGAGGCGCTGAATCTTATATGGAATTAGCCAAGGAAGTGATTGGAATTGAGTAAACGTGGTCTTGGAAGAGGGCTCGATGCACTGATTCCACAATTGAACGTTTCCGATCATGATCACGTCGTTTCTGTTGACGTTCGGGACCTGCGGCCGAATCCATACCAACCTCGTCGGGAGTTTAACGAGGAGAAACTTCAAGAGTTGTCGCAATCAATTCTGGAGCATGGCATTATTCAGCCGTTGATTGTGCGAAAGAGTGAAGTGCGTGGTTTCGACATCGTCGCTGGTGAACGGCGCTTTCGAGCCGCGAAGTTGGCTGGACTGCAAGTTGTTCCAGCGGTGGTTCGGGAACTCAGCGACATTTTATTGATGGAAATCGCCTTGATTGAGAACCTACAGCGGGAGGACCTCAATCCAATTGAAATCGCCGATGCTTATGCAAATTTAATTGAGAAATGTCAGCTGACGCAGGAAGAGCTCGCACATCGGGTTGGTCAAAGCCGAAGTCATATCGCGAATATGTTGCGATTGTTGAATTTGCCTGTCCCAATTCGCGAGATGGTCTCTCGTGGAACACTGAGCATGGGTCATGCGCGGGCACTCTTGTCTGTCGAGGACGAAGCGCGTCAAATCTCGTTGGCGAATCAAGCCGTCGAAGAGGACTGGAGTGTACGTAAGTTAGAAACAGTGATTTACGAGCCCAAGAAAAAACTTGTTTCACGTGAAACACAGAAGGAAAAGAAAGTTTTGCCACTGGCGTATCGCCGATATGAGGAGCAGGTTCAACAATTCCTGGGGACTGCGGTTCGCATCCAGCACGGTAAGAAACGCGGTAAAATCGAGATTGAATACTTCTCAGAGGACGACCTTGAACGCATTATGCATCTGATGTTGTCCAGCATTCAATAGGCGGGTGTAGGCATGTTTCTCCTGGGTACGATTGTGGATGCGCTGGCCATCCTCGTGGGATCCGCTATTGGTCTCGCGCTGCCGCGCATCCCTGATCGGATGAGGGACACGGTCATGCAGGGACTCGCTCTTTGTGTCCTGTTGATTGGAATGAGTATGGCGCTTGGTGATACAGGTGACATTCTCATCATTATCGTCAGTGTGGTTTTGGGTGCGGTTCTTGGCGAATGGATTAACATCGATGAGGCGCTCATCCGCTTTGGTCATGGCCTTGAAGGCTTTTTTCAGCGCGTCTATAAGGGTCCGATTGCGGAGGGTTTTGTCTCCGGCACCTTATTGTTCTGTATTGGGTCGATGGCGATTGTAGGTGCGATACAGGATGGTCTGAGTGGCAATCATAAAACACTATTCGCAAAGTCCGTGCTCGACATGTTTACTGCAATTGTGTTCTCGACCACATTGGGTTTTGGTGTCGGCTTGGCCGCTGTCCCTGTATTTCTTTATCAAGGCGCGATTGCGCTGATTTCTCATTTGGCTGGGAGCGTATTGAACGCTCCAGATATCATCGCGTGCATCACGGGTACCGGCGGTGTATTAATTATCGGAATGGCATTGAATATGTACGGCATCAAGCGATTTGCAGTGGCAAATCTGTTACCTGCCATCGCGATTGCGCCAATTCTAAAGAGCACTTGGCCGCACATTCTCCACATCGTTCATGTCGTTTCATGAAGACTTCTCAACAAGTAATATTTGGGTGATGTGATGGATGAGTTTCACGTTATACTAGGTACAGGCATTGTCGCAGGAAGGGACGAAGTGACTCAATGTTTTGGTCGTTGTTACAGTCTTATTTACCGTACATAACTGTGGGCGCAGGCGTCCTATCCATGATTTGTCTCATTATTGCCATTGTCGCTTTGGCTTCCAGTCGGCGCATGAAACGTCGACTGTCGCAGTGGAAGGACATTGCCTCAACTTCTGACCTGGAAGATGTGTTTCTCAGCACAAAGCAAGCTGTGAAATCCATTCAGGAACAGATGTCGGATGTCGAAATGGCACTCGCGCAAATGCATGAGGCGTTGCAACGCAAAGTGTCGACACCAGTTATGCAACGCTACAACGCGTTTGCGGAAGTGGGCAGTGATTTAAGTTACTCGGTCGCATTTTTAGATGATGTGGGAGACGGCGTGGTGCTTACGTCGATTTACGGCCGGGACGATTCGGTGACTTACGGCAAGCCGGTCGTTCATGGCGATTCTGAGTACCTACTGACGGCAGAAGAACAAAAAGTCATAGAGTCCGTCATGCAGCATGAAGCGTCGGATAAGGTTAAGGTGAAGAGTTTGTAAGCGGAGACGCATGTCTCCGCTTTTTGCATGAATCGCGATTCTGGTTACACCCCGAGGCGCATTCGTTGCGTGACAGCATATTTTTGTAGGCTCGCATGTAATGCGTGAACGACGATGTCACACATTTTAATTACGATTCCAAGCCGCGTATTTTGCAAGACGAAGTACTCCATAAATCCACTGACATTCACTATTCCGGTTACCGTTAAATCGCCAAACTCCGGCAGCGTTTTCTTCACACCCGCCCCAGGCCGTAGCGGCCCTTGTTCGACCATAATGTGTCCGACGTGATCGAATTTTCCGAGGCACGCATCGATGGCGATGACAAACGGCGGATCCTGATACTGTTCTTTAATCCGTTCTAACGTATGCCCTAAATTGACTGCATGTACCGGCTCGTCCAACGTACCGAATACATCTACGCCGGTGATGCGGGGCAGTGCGCGCAGGCGCGAGCCAATGATTGGGCCGAAGGCGTCACCTGTTGAGCGATCAGTCCCCACACAAACAACCAAAATCTGCGATTGGCGGCATAGTGCGAGACCCTGGTCGAGAAATTCGCCCAGACGTTGTGTCGCATCTAATTCATCAAATGCGACTCGTCCAATCACGCCTCCCGCTGGCATTTCTGTAAAGTCTGTCTGGCTATTTTTCAACGGGAATCCTCCTACAACGGAATATTCCCAGTATACGTTCGCGTAGCATCAACTATACCTGTCCCATAGTTGAAACAGAAAAGGGGTACTTCATTGGTAGATATCATGCTGATAGGAGAAGTGTTCTGGGTCTGGCTGTGGGTGCGCAACAGAAGTGCGGAAAGAGCGCTTTTATACGTGGGCGCCATGTTTACAGCGGTGTTCGTCGCGACGCATGTTTCGCCGTGGTTCGCTCGTCGGTTCATGGAGACGGGGAACACCTTTATGTGGTTGGCCGACAGGATGCAAGAGGCCACGCGGCCGGTCGGTGCCGTTGGCGCGTTAGTTCCGCCTGTTCCCGTGGGTGCCATGGGCTCATACGCCGACACGCGATGGATTGCACTTCATCTATTGCAGGGAATGTTTACAGTGCTTATGACCTGGGCCATTTTTACGTTGTTCATGGTAACAGAGCATTTGATGGAGGCGTTTTGGGACGACCATCGAACCTTGGTGGTCTATGGCGACACGTTCTTGGCCAATTTGTCCGGCGTCATTTGTGGGCTTGTCTTGGCGTGGACCAGTGTTTGGTTTGTGGCCAATTTATCGTGGTTCTCGTTACCAAGTGTTGTGTATGAGTCGATTAACCGGTCTTTGTTTTTTATCACGGGTTCGCATATTGTAGCCTATCTTTCAAGTCTACATGCTATGTTATCATGGGCATAATGACTTGGGAGGAGGACGACATGTGCAAAACAATCTCAGCTGGTGGAAACAATTCAAACACGACTTGGTCGATCCGACGCATGTGGAACGCCTTCTTCTGACTGTGGGCGAGGATTTGCTTCGGGTGATTGTGCTGTATATCATCGCTCGAATCATTATCCGCCTTGCGTTGCGGTTGTCGCGAAGGCTCTTGAAGCTCCATCGCAATCGTATGGACAAGCGTCGGCTTGATACACTAGATTCCCTGTTCAGCAATATCATTCGTTATACGGTGTACTTTTTGTTTGCTGTGGAGTCGCTTGCCGTTTTCCATTTAAATATCACGACGCTATTAGCCGGTGCAGGAGTCGTCGGACTGGCTGTCGGTTTTGGGGCACAAGGACTGATTAAAGATCTGATTTCGGGTCTCTTTATTCTATTTGAAGACCAGTACGGTGTTGGCGATACGGTGCAGATCAACGGGTTTACAGGCACGGTCGTATCGATAGGTGTTCGCTTGACTCGCGTGCAGGCGTGGACGGGAGAAGTGGAGATTATCCCGAATGGGCAAATTGCTACGGTGACGAATTACTCGCGGACCAACTCGGTCGCTGTAGTGGACGTCGGCGTTTCGTATAATGCAAATCTGAAGCAAGCGATGCAAATCATCGAGCAGGTGATGAACCAGTTGAAGCAAGAGGAAGAGAATGTCATCGGGGATGTCTCCATCGCTGGTGTGCAGGAGTTGCGGGATTCCGATGTGTTGATTCGTGCGACAGCTGTTTGTGCGCCGATGACGCAATATGGCATTCAACGAAAGGCACAGCAGCGAATTAAGGAGGCATTTGATGAAGCTGGTATCGAAATTCCGTTTGTCCATCGGACAGTGGTCTTAAAAGGCGACGTCAATGCGATGGAGAGGGGGAACGACCATGTCGGTTGAGTACGCCATGCACGATATTGTGAAGATGAAAAAGCCACACGCCTGTGGCGAGAACGCTTGGGAAATCATCCGATTGGGCATGGACATTCGTATCAAATGTCAGAAGTGCGGACACAGTGTGTTGATTCCTCGGGCGCGTTTTGATCGGCTGATTCGCAAGATATTGGTCCCGCACGAGGGGAGGGCACCAAATGACCATCAAGACGGCCTGTCCCATTGATTGTTACGACGGTTGCAGTATGCTTGCGACTGTAAAAGAAAACGGAGAAATTCAATTGCAGGGGAACCCGGAACATCCAATTACGCGGGGGGCTTTGTGCAATCGCGGGCGCCGCTTGGCGGCGCGGCGAGATGGTGAAGACAGGGTCGTCTATCCACTCAAAAAGGTAGGTGGAGAATGGGTGCCAATCTCCTGGGCGCAGGCTTATCGGGAGATTGGTCAGCAGATTCGCGTCGCGATCGACAAGTATGGCCATCATTCCATTTTGCACGCCTTCGACTGGGGGTCAGGTGCTCTGCTGAAGAGCCTGAGTCAACGGTTCTTTTATCAACTTGGCGGCTGCACGGAGACAGTGGGCAGTCTTTGTTGGGACGCCGGTTTGGAGGCGCAACGCTATGATTTCGGACAAGCTCGTAGCCATGCGCCAGATGATATGGTGCGCAACAGTCGTGGAATCGTGGTTTGGGGTCGGAACGTAGCGACGACAAATGTTCACATGATGCCATTTATTAAAGCGGCACAGGCGCGTGGTGCAAAGCTTGTGGTCGTGAATCCACTGCCTACGGATGTGGCGCGTCGGGCAGATATGTGCGTCTATCCGCGACCTGGGACAGATGCCCTGTTGGCGCTTGGCGTGCTTCGAGTATGTCGCGATTTAAATCTTATCGACCAGCGATTCACGCAAACATGCGCAGTTGGTTGGGACGCGTTTGCAAAGACGTTGGATGCGTATGCGCTTGACCGTGTTTCACGTGAAACAAATGTGGAACCTGAGCAAATTCGGGCTTTAGCCGAGTTCTATGGGCAATCGGGTCCTGTCACCACACTGCTTGGCATCGGGATGCAGCGATATGCTGGTGGAGGCAATGCGATTCGCGCCATCGATGCCTTGGCGGCCGCCACAGGTAACGTCGGTATTCCAGGAGGTGGCGTCAATTATGCGCAGCGGGGGATGGCGGCGTTTGTGGACGAAGACGCACTCACTGGACGTAGTGCGGCGGATGTCCGGGAATTTGTGCGTGGAACACAGGCGCAGGAAATTCTGTCGTCGAATCCACCGATTCAGGTGTTGTTTGTCACACGAACCAATCCATTGACACAGGTGCCTGACTCTGCTACTTTGCGCAAGGCATATGCGGGGATTGGTTGTAAAGTCGTCATTGATATGTACATGACGGAGACGGCACAGGCCGCCGATTATGTTTTACCTTGCACCAGTGTATTGGAGGAGGAGGACGTCACCTATACGACGATGTGGCATCCGTATCTGTCTTATATTCACCCTGTGGTACCGCCAAGAGGAGAGAGTAAACCGGAGTGGCAGATTTTCTCGGAGTTGGCGGACGTACTGGGTATGGGTGAGAAGATGGAGGGAAGTGTGCAATCGTGGTTGACATTAGCTTTGAGACCGTTATTGGCGCAAGGTATCACATTGGAACAAATCCAAACAGATGGATTCGTTCGTCTGCCCATTGAAGAGGTTCCATTTGCAGATGGTCGGTTTTTGACGCCAAGTGAAAAGTTCGAATTCTGGTCGAATGCGGCAGTCGCAGATGGACAATCTGCGGTGGCGACGTATGTGCCGCCGCGCCGTGCCCATGGCAGTGGCCATCATCGGTTGACATTGTTGACGATTCACCCGCGCAAACACGAAAATTCTCAACGTCAACATGTCGTTGGGGACGTGGTTTACCCAGTGGTTGAGATGTCGCGCGTGGTGGCCGACGAGCACGGTATCCGATCCGGCGACGCAGTGCGCCTATACAATGATAAAGCGAGCCTTCAAGGGGTTGCAAAGGTGCGCGAAGAAGGTCATCCTTATACGGTGCAAGTGGAGTCTGGGTGGTCTGGACAGGGTATTTCTATCAATGATTTTACAGACGCTGATTCGGCTGATTTTGGCCAACAGACGGCTCAGTATGATTGTGCGTGCAGCGTTGAACTTATCGCATCTGCGCTGGTCATCGGTGTAGAAAAGAGAGAGCCCGTACAATAGGCGGGCTCTCTGCATCTATAAGGAATAAAAATGCCGATTATGAGGCTTGGCAGTTGGGACTGGTCTGGACACGCTTGCTGAGGTCTTCGGGTTGAATCGCCAATGCTTTTGGGTTGAGTTTGCGTACTTTGAGCCTACGCAGCAGTTTCCGTAGCATGGACAGTCACCTCCTTATAGTCATAGTATTACTTCAAAACGCGAAAGTATCCAAGGGGTTGTCCATCAAGTTGTGGTCCCATGGTGCGTTTTGCGTGTCGCGCGTTGTGTTTGAACGCTACAATATACTATACGCGCTTTTGTCGTACAAAGTTGCATTGTCAGAGATAAGTTGTTCCACCTATACTTGATTTGCAAGGTACGTAGCGAGGTGTCAATATGCCATTACAGGCTGGAATTGTAGGATTGCCGAACGTTGGTAAATCGACGTTGTTTAACGCGATTACCAAAGCTGGGGCAGAGGCTGCCAATTATCCGTTTTGCACGATTGATCCTAACGTTGGTGTCGTTGAGGTCCCGGATGTCCGTCTACAGGGACTCGCTGAGATTGTTCATCCGAAGCGAATTGTTCCGACGGCGTTTGAATTTGTCGACATCGCGGGATTAGTCAAAGGCGCGAGTCAAGGCGAAGGGCTTGGCAACCGATTTCTTGGTCACATTCGGGAAGTCGATGCGATTGTTCACGTGGTGCGCTGTTTTGAAAATGGGGACATCACGCATGTGTCAGGGTCGGTTGATCCACTTCGAGATATCGAGACGATTGAAATCGAGTTGATTTTGGCTGATTTAGAAACGGTGCAGAAGCGGCTCGATAGAGCGAAGAAAAACATGAAGAGCGGCGACAAGAAGTTTAAAGTTGAGGCGGATGCGCTGGAACGCTTGGCCGCTGCGTTAGAAGCGGGGCAACCAGGCCGCTCAGTTGAGCTGTCTGATGACGAAACGGCGCTTCTGCGGGATTTGCACTTGTTGACCACCAAACCCATTCTCTATGTGGCTAACGTGGGTGAGGACGAGGCTGCTGACAGCAGTGGGAATCCTCACGTAGAAGCCGTGCGGCAGCGCGCTGCCAGTGAACAGGCTCAGGTGGTGGTGGTGTCCGCCCAACTTGAGGCGGAAATCGCTGAGTTGGAGGGGGAGGACCGGGATGCATTCTTGGCCGACCTCGGACTTGCTGAAGCTGGATTGGACAAGCTCATCCGCAGTGCATATGACTTGCTCGGTTTGCGGACGTATTTCACGGCTGGCGAACCGGAGGTTCGTGCCTGGACGATTCGTGAGGGAACGAAGGCGCCGCAGGCAGCGGGCGTCATCCACAGCGACTTCGAACGCGGCTTTATTCGAGCCGAGGTGGTCGCGTTCGAGGATTTAATCCGCGCGGGCAGTTACACTGCGGCCCGGGAACAGGGCAAAGTGCGATTAGAAGGAAAAGACTATATCGTGGAAGACGGCGATGTGATGCATTTCCGGTTTAATGTCTGATACGGGCAGCCTGAGAATGGATTGAAAGTATTGTATCTAGGCTGTATGTGTGTTAACATTGTTAATCGGCGCATTAAATTCGTTTTTTGTCGCCATTCATCCTTGCTCCGAATAGGGGCCATGAGACCAGAAGGAGGTGTCACGGTATGCGTAAGTACGAGACGATGTTCATTCTGAATCCAGCTCTCGAAGGTGAACAGACGACGGAGTTGGTTCAAAAATATCAAACGCTCATCTCTAACCAAGGCGGTCAGATTGACGAACTGCAGGAGATTGGCAAGCGTCGTTTGGCGTACGAAATCGAAGGCGACCGTGAGGGCTACTACGTGTTGATGCAATACACGGCAGGTACAGAAGTACCAAAAGAGCTCGAACGCGTCATGCGCATTGACGACAATGTCGTTCGTTATTTGACAGTCCGCGTGGGTGAGTAATTCGCGGAGGGGAATTTATGCTGAACCGGGTAATATTAATTGGCCGTTTGACCGCTGATCCTGAGTTGCGTTATACCAATTCAGGAACACCTGTTGCGTCGTTTACACTCGCTGTCGACAGAATGCGTTCTGGTCAGGCGGGGGAACGGCAAACAGACTTCATCAATATTGTGGTCTGGCAGAAACAAGCGGAAATCGTATCGCAGTATTTGCAGAAGGGTCGGTTGGCTGCGGTTGACGGGCGCCTGCAGATTCGGACATACGATAACCGAGAGGGTCAAAAGGTTCGGGTTGCTGAGGTTGTGGCGGAATCTGTTCGCTTTTTGGACAGGGGGTCCGACGCACCACAGGGTGGTGGTTATGGTGGCGGTGCGCCAAGCACAAGCACCAATACGAATCGGTCACCGCGCCCAGAACGTGGTTCAGCACCTCTGTACGAAGATGATCCATTTGCTGACGACAGTCAAACTATCGACATTTCGGAAGATGATTTGCCCTTTTGATTTGTACGACAGGGTATTTTACCAAAACAAACGATTGGCTGTTATTCAGTCATAACGACGAGGAGTGATTCTTATGCCGCGCAAAGGTCGTGGCGGGAAGCGTCGTAAGGTTTGCCAATTCTGCGTCGACAAGATCGATCATGCAGATTATAAAGATATCGGTCGTTTGAATAAGTTCTTGACCGAGCGTGGCAAAATTCTTCCACGGCGTATTTCCGGCAACTGTGCACGCCACCAACGTCAGGTGACGGTTGCAATTAAACGTGCACGTCAAATCGCGTTGATGCCATACACCACTGAGTAATTTTGTGGTGTGAGATAGAACAAAAAGCACCCAGCCTTGGTGGCTGTGGTGCTTTTTGTTATGACAGGTTGTGCAGGTGTGATAAACGCTTGTTTTGCTTGTGCTGGTACAAGTTAGTGGACAGTTTTTTTCTCCTGTAGTTCCGATACAGGAACGTTCGTCACAGATCCGTTTTCATAACTGACTTCAGCATATGGGCTCGATTCAAATAGCCTATCGATACGGACTGGTGTACCCTCATATGTCACATCAATATAATCTGGTGACTCAAAAATCTCTTTCGCGCGTTGCATATCCATATGAAACACCTCTCGTCGTGTTTGACATGTATTGTTGCCTTGGACGGCGTCAGACATGCGAGCAATCACGCGGTTCGGGCAGGAATCAGCTTTTGGCTTGTGGAACCTTACATAATAGATTTTTGTACGGGTATGCCATTACGCCGGGGGGAGGGAGGATTCGCATGGCTGACTTGGAATCGAAAGTGGACTTGACCCGCAAATTGCAAACGGTCGAGCACGATAGGATTGAACTCGTCCAACAGGCAGTTGAGGTGTTACGTAGCATCCAGTCCGGCAATGAGGCGGAATTGACAGATGCGTTGGCAGGCGTTGTGGGTCTGGGTTACTTATTGGCTGTGCAAATGGGGATTCATCCACATCGAATTGACAACGTGATTGCCGGGGGGTACCGGGTGGCTGCAGAAGTGGATGCCAGTCGCAAGCCCGAATTACTAGAGGTCGCGAAATACCTCTCAGAACGCCTGTAATCCGTGATGGCGATGAATCCAGTTGTCAAAATGCGGACATCGACACGTTTGTTGTGTCGCTTGGTCGCTTTTTCATTTGCTCTATTGCGCTTAGCAGACTACCATAAACTTATATCACTGTCGGCTCTCTGAGGTTCGGCAAGATAAGGGGGACATGTCGATGAAAGTCATCTTGTTACAGGATGTGAAAGGTCAAGGGAAAAAGGGAGAGGTCAAGGATGTGAGTGAGGGGTATGCTCGCAATTTCCTGTTGCCTCGCAACTTGGCCGAAGAGGCGACGGCATCGGCATTACACCGCCTTCAAACCCAACACGACAAAGTTGCCCGGCATAAGGCGCAAGAGCTCCAGGAAGCGAAGGATCTCGCGGCTCGGTTGGAAGATAAAAAGATTGTCGTGAAAACACAGGTCGGCGAGGGTGGAAAGCTGTTTGGCGCCATCACGACGAAACATATCGCAGATGCGATGAAACGCGATGGATTTGCGGTGGATAAGCGTAAAATCCAGTTGCATGATCCCATTAAGTCACTCGGTGGGCACCGTGTTCAGGTGAAACTTCATCCAGATGTATCCGTCAACATTTTGGTCTACGTGGAAGCCGAGTGAGCAGGGGCTTGAGTGGATGCCCGTGGCTTCTGGAATCTGATTTACCTTGCGAGCTCTTGACAATGGAAGGCGATAGATATGGCAAGTGAACAGTCTGTATGGGGGCGTCCTGCAGTGAGCGATTCGATGTTGCGGATGCCTCCGCAACAGGTTGAGGCTGAGCAAGCGGTGCTGGGCGCGATGTTGATTTCCGAAGACGCCGTCAACGAGGCGCTTGAACTCCTTGAGGCAGAGGACTTTTATCGGGCTGCGCATCAGTCCATCTACCGTGCTATGCGCGAGGTTTACGATGCGGGTCAACCCATTGATGTCGTCACTGTGGCGGCGGCGCTTCGCAATCGTGATGATGCGCTAGATCAGGTCGGTGGTGCGGAGTACTTGGCCGATTTGGCCGCGGCGATGCCCACGGCGCTGCATGTGGGGCAATACGCGCAAATCGTTCGAGAAAAGGCCTTGTTGCGGCGGATTATCGCGGCGGCCACGGATATCGCTGAGGAAGGTTATAGTCAAGATTTGCCCGCCTCGGATGTGTTGGCGGACGCAGAAAAGCGAATTCTGGAACTCAGCCAGTTTCAAAAGACGCGCGACTTTACACATATCTCAGATGTGTTGGAGACGACGTTTGAGCGCATCGAGCAACTGTACGCAAGCGATGGCAGCATCACCGGGGTTCCGACGGGCTATAGTGAGTTGGACAGGATGACGAGTGGGTTCCAAAAGTCTGATCTCATCATTGTCGCCGCCCGTCCATCTGTCGGGAAAACTGCGTTTGCGCTAAATGTGGCGCAAAACGTGGCCGTTCGGCACGGCGTTCCGGTCGCGATATTTTCGCTCGAAATGTCCAAAGACCAACTCGTTCAGCGTATGCTCTGCGCGGAGGCGTACATTGAGGGCCAGAAGTTGCGGACAGGCTCACTGGACGACGATGATTGGCCGAAGTTATCGATGGGCGTCAGCGCCCTTAGCAATTCACCGATATATATCGATGACTCGCCCGGTATCACGGTTCCAGAGATGCGCAGTAAACTGCGCCGTTTGAAGCTGGAAAAAGGGTTAGGGCTTGTTGTCATTGACTATTTGCAGTTGATTCACGGTCGTCGGGGATCAGGGGAAAACCGTCAGCAGGAGATCTCGGAAATTTCGCGTTCGCTAAAACAACTCGCGCGTGAACTTGAGGTTCCAATTGTCTCGCTCGGTCAGCTCAGTAGATCGGTCGAGCAGCGTCAGGACAAGCGGCCGATGCTATCCGATATTCGTGAATCGGGGTCTATCGAGCAGGACGCCGATATCGTCGCGTTTTTGTACCGCGATGACTATTACGACCACGAAACAGAACGCCAGAATATCATTGAAATTATTATTGCGAAGCAACGAAATGGTCCGGTAGGGAAGGTTGAGCTCGTGTTCCTCAAGAACTACAACAAGTTTGTCAATCTCGAGAAGTCCCACCAGCAAGAAGCATGAAACCGGAAGAATTGATGGAACCGCGCACGCTGACTCGCAAAGAGTATCAGCGGATGCGCGCCAAACATCGGCAGCGGCGCCACCGCCGGCGTCGGTCGAGAATCCGGCGGCTGCGCATACTCAAATCGCTTCGCAGTCTCCGGTTTTGGTTACGCGTGGTCATGGGACTGTTTGTTCTGTTGTGCGTGGCGTTTTGGGCTCGTTTCGCGTTCGTCTACGACATTCCAAGTGTCGCCCGCCCCGATTTGCCACAGGGCATTACGGCGTATGTGACCGTCAAACCTTGGTGGTTTGGCCCGCCAGTGTTCGATTTGCGGCAATATGTGCCTGGGGATATTGACGGTGCGCCGGTGGCGGATCCAAGTCAAATGTTTTTGATGAACCTGGGTAAGTACACGGCGGTGGTCGAACACCCACAATTCATCTGGGCATTGAGAAAAGGGTAGATAGCAGAAAGATAGTGTGATGTCTACGAGTTTTCCAAGGCAGGTGCGAAACGTGCAGCACATCCTCGTTGTCGAAGATGAAGAACCGATTTCCAATATCCTGAAGTTTGCCCTAGAGCGCGCCGACTACCGCGTCACTTGTGCGTTTGACGGTAGAGAGGCGATTGCGCTTTGGAAAAGCACGTCTCCCGACTTGATTCTACTGGACGTCATGCTGCCTCAGCTCGACGGCTTTGATGTTCTGCGGACGGTGCGTGCGTCATCGGTTGTGCCGGTCATCATGCTGACGGCCAAAGATGATGAGGTGGACAAGGTGTTGGGACTGGAACTAGGGGCTGACGACTATGTCACGAAGCCATTTAGCACGCGCGAGTTACTGGCGCGTGTAAAGGCCAACCTTCGCAGGGTGACATTTGAGGGTGAGCAAGAAGGACGTCGCCGGGACAGGCTGGTGATTCGCGACCTGGTCGTCGATTTGACGCACTACGAAGTGACGAAGGCTGGTGAACCCATTGCGCTGACGCATCGGGAGTTTCAGTTGCTTTCATTCCTCGCTGCGCGCCCTGGACAGGTGTATACGCGGGAGCAACTGGTCAGCGAAGTGTGGGGTATGGACTACGAAGGGGATGAGCGGGCCGTCGACGTGACGATTCGCCGCCTGCGCGAAAAACTAGAGTCGGATGCGAGCCAGCCGGAGTACGTCATGACGCGTCGCGGCGTCGGCTACTACATCAGGGGTCTTTGATATGGTGGTGTGGCGCAGTCTCCGCGTGAAGCTCGTGCTCGTCTACACCCTTCTGATTCTGTTTGCCGTTGAACTGATTGGTGCGTATTTCGTTCGGGCGCTCACCACGTCACTGATTCATAACCAATCGGAAGCCGCAAAGAGTCAGGCGCAATTGATGGCGACGCTCGTCGGGCCACAGTTGGAACACGCGTCCAAGCAGCAATTGAGCAGTGCGGTCACGGCTGTGCTGCAGTCTGTCCCGCAGTTTCTCAATGGCACTGTGTATCTACTCAACGCAGACGGCTACGTCCTGTACACGTCGGCTGGCGGCGCCTTAGTGGGGCAAAAGCGGACCGATTCCGAGGCCACACAAGTCCTCATCCATCATCAGGATACCGTCGCGATTCGGTTCGATCCGGTCGCCAGCCAACACGTCCTCGTCGTCGCGGTTCCTATGTATCAACGCGCCAAATTTACTGGCGTGCTAGAGTATGTCACCTCGATTCAACCGACCTACGATACGATTCGTCAGGTGACCTCCATTTTCTACACAGGCAGTGGGTTCGTGCTCGTGCTCACCATTGTGCTCGGCATCGTCCTCTCGCGGGCCCTCACGCGACCTGTTCTCGAAGTGACCCGACAGGCCAGAGTGATGGCCGCGGGCGATTTCTCCAAGCGCGTCACGCCGAGCAGCAACGACGAGTTTGGGGATTTGGTCGTCGCTATCAACCACTTGGCTGAAGAACTAGATGAAGCGCTGTCCATGAATCGCAGTGAACAGGAGCGGTTGCGCGCTATCATCACCTCGATGAGCGACGGGGTCATCGTCCTCGATTCCAAACTCGACATTCTCTTCATGAACCACTCGGCGGCGCAGATGCTCGGCATTACGAGCAAAGAGACCTGGAACAAGGTCGATGTCCTCAATTTAGAGGAGATGGCGGAGGAGGCGCTGACGGGTGATTGCATGCGGATTCGCGTCGTTGGCGAGGAAATCTACCACATTACCCTGACGCGCGTTCAGCGCCGCGAGCAGACGGACGGCTTTGTCGCTGTCGTTCGCGATGTGACCGAGCAGGAGCGCCTCAATCAGGCGCGCCGCGAGTTCGTCTCCAACGTCTCGCATGAGCTGCGCACCCCGCTGACCAGCGTCAAGTCGTACATTGAAGCCTTGCGAGATCTGGGTGACGACGAAAAAGATACGCGGGACAACTTTCTCCAGGTCATCGCGCAGGAGACAGATAGAATGGTCCGTCTGACGCGAGATTTGCTGCAGCTCTCTGGGCTTGATCGAGGACAGACGTACAATCTGCACCAGTCTATCGGATTGACTGATCTGCTATTGCAAGTACAACAGCGCTTTCAACTGCAGGCCGAACGCCAGGGCCTCGAATTTAGCGTTGTGGCGCCGGACGACGACGACGTCTTCATTGTCGGCAATCGGGATATGGTCAACCGTATCCTCGACAACCTGTTGTCCAACGCCATGAAGTATACGCCTGCGAAGGGGCACGTCTCGGTGTCGACGCGCGTGTTTCGGGACAGGGTGATTGTCTCGGTCAAAGACGATGGCATCGGCATTCCCAAAGACGACTTGCCGCGCGTGTTTGAGCGGTTTTATCGCGTCGATAAAGGCAGGAGCCGCCGGCTGGGGGGCACTGGACTGGGCCTCGCCTTGGCGCGAGAGATGGTCGAACGAATGGATGGCACGATTGCCATAACGAGTGAGCCAGAACAAGGCACACAGGTCAGCGTTACGTTTGTTCGCGACGAGGGGGTGGAGAAAGCGCGATGAAGCCGTTGGTCCGCACTGGGAAAACTGTGCTGCTTGTTGCACTGGTCATCCTCAGTATTGTCTTAAGCTATTTTTTGTGGTCGGGCAATTTAAAAGAGGGATCAGAAATCGGCATTGTTCAGGATTCCCCGATGCCCACCGAGACCACACCGGACGTGGCGCACGCCGTCCGGCCATATCGAATTGTGGTCCAAGCGGCAGGTGGAACGACCATTGCAAATCCAGACAGCAGCGCCTATACCAACTGGCTATCTGCGCTGGCCACCGCGCATGCCCTAGACCGCACGACTATCCATCAGCTACCCCAAAACGTCGATTTTCAAGTGACCTTACAATTTGGGACGGAAGTCAATCATACCCTCGCGGGGAAGTGGCTGAATCCCTTCTCCTCGACCATCGGCAAATGGAGCGGACGGACCATCATCCTCTACAAATCGAAAGACGATACCAACTGTCGGGTCGCCTTTCCAGTCGATGATGGCATGATGACCGTGAAGACCGACTTGCCCGCCACGACCTTGTGGAAACAAGCCGACAAACAAGTGTCTGCCGCGCCATACGATGCCCTAGACGGCACCAGTGGTACGAGCTATATCCCACGCGCTTTGTCGATGAGCGAGTTCATCTATAGTGTGCGCCAACCGGATACCTTGCCGCTCGTTCACACGTTTTTTGTGAATCCGCAGGCGATTACCCGAATTCAACAGGACCAAAACACGTCGCTTTGGACGGATGGCAGCCGGGCGGTGCTTTGGGACAAACAGACGATGGACTTGCAGTATGAGGACCCCAACGGCACACAAGTCCCGCTGCACGATGATGCGCTGTTGAGCGGGATCGACTTCATTCATACGCACGGAGGAGGGCCACAAAGCGTCATCGCTTTTGACCAACTCGGCAGCTTGACCGTCAACCCCAATGCGCCAAGCTATGTGTTGACGCAGTACGTCGACGGATTCCCCATATTGTCGAACACGGCGAACTACAACATCAATATGGAGAACGGACGTGTCCTGGAGTATGATCGCCCGATGTGGGTCCTCGAACAACCCGTGGCGCAATCCGCTGTGCACGTCCTTGACCGCGGGCAGCTTCTCAACAAGCTCAAGTCGCTCGATCCCGCCGATACCCCGACGAACCTCCGCATCACCCTGGGCTATGCCTTCGTGACGAACCAATCGCTATCGGCACAAAATGAGGTGCAATTGCAGCCGGTATACTATGTGACCAGCGGCAGTGGGGCAGGGTGGATGGTCGATGCACAAAGCGGATCACTCGTGTTAGGAAGTGACCCCTCATGAACTGGGAGACGGCCAAGAATTGGCTTATCGGCTTATTTCTGATACTCGACGCCCTGCTTTTGTGGCAACTGTCATCATCTCGGCAACTGAACAATGGCTATGTCGAGTCCAAGTCGGACTTATTGGCTAACACGAAGACGCTTCTGGCTGAGCACGGGTTGACGCTTGCGACCGACGTGCCCTCGAAACAGCCCGAGCTGTCGTCGTTTCAAGCGAACGTGGCGACTCCGTCGATGAAGACGTTGCAACAGGCCGTCTTGCCGCAAGCGAAGCACGTACAATTCGCGAACGATATTGGGCAAACACAAACCGACGTCGGCCAAATTGTGATGTCTCCGGCGGGGGGCTGGCAGGTTACGTTTGTGCCCCCAAAACCTCTGACGGCACAGCGCAATCCACTCTCGTACGTCTATCACGGGAGCGAATACGAGGAAGACGCAGTGACGTCTTCGCCCCAACAGGAGACATTTTTGCAGTCGTACAAAGGCTATCCGATTTTTGACGCGCGCGTGGTCACCAGTCAGACCAAGCGTGCTTTGAATACGTACACGCAGTCGGAATTGACGTCGATTGTGCCCACCGGATCGCCAAAACCAGTCATTTCCGCCTTAGACGCATTGGATAGCCTCGCCAACGCGGTGGACAAAACGGATGAGACGGAGAATAATAGAATTTTGAGAGTGGATATCGGGTTTGCGAGAAAAGTACCGCTGTACCAGACGGGGGTAGCCGACAACTACTGGTTTCCGGTCTGGCGCGTGGTCACTTCCAATGAGTCCTACTATGTCAATGCATTTACTGGAGAGGTGGAAATCGCTCCATAGGAGGTTTTTGCGTGCAGTTCAGCATTCTGGCCAGCGGCAGCAACGGGAATTCCGTGTACATCGAGCATCAGGATACGCGCATTTTGCTCGATGCAGGTATCAGTGGGAAGCAATTGCGTACGCGGCTGGAGGCAACCTGCCAACGCGGGTTGGAAGGATTGTCTGCTGTGCTGGTCACGCACGAACATGACGATCACGTCCGCGGCCTCACACAGGTTTACAAGTACGCCAAGAGCCCCGTCTATATGACGGAGGGTACACATGCCGCCTTGTCTGAAAAACTGCGACCGGAGGCGGCGAGTTGCCCTGTCGCGTTTGTCCGCGAGGACGAAGTCTTTTACATAGGCAGCATCCGCGTGACGCCGTTTGCGATATCTCACGACGCTGAACAGCCTGTCGCGTATCGATTTGATACGGACGACGGCAGCCTCGCTGTGGTGACAGATCTCGGATACGTCACAGACCACCAAAAGGATTTGCTGCAAGGGTGTCAGGCGTATGTGTTTGAGAGTAACCACGACGTGGACATGCTGCGGGCCGGACGTTATCCGTGGCACCTGAAACGGCGCATCTTAGGTGACAAGGGCCATCTGTCGAATGTCGATGCCGCTTACGCACTTGTGGACATTCTTCCGGATGCGCCCGTCGACGTCTACCTGGCTCATTTAAGCCAAGATAACAACCATCCAGATTTGGCGGATATTACCGTGCAAGGGATATTGAGCGACGCTCGCTCGAGGATTGCCAGGGAAATACGAATTAAACGAACCAGTCGACACGAAGCGACACCATTCGTTTCACTTACTCAACAGACTGTATGATGAAGCACCCATTTGTTCAAACTAACGTTGCGAAACATCACCGTTCGGTAGATGTCCTCAAACGATACCTCTTGATTTGTGAGTCTCGGATGCACAGTTAGCAACGTGCAGGGAATGAGACAAGGAGGGCAATGACAAATGGGTTTTCTTCATGGAAGAACACGCAAGCGTACACAGCGCACGCGAAATCGTTCCCGATTTACGTGCAACATCAAACGGGTTCAGGTTGCAGTACTCACTGCAATGATTGGCACAACGGCTACGTATGGGGCACAAACGGCTTTGCCTCGTGGGCTAGGTGGAGCTGTGTCGAGTAATGTGGCATGGGCTAGCGTGCAATCGACCGTCGGTCAGTCGGCAAGCGGCACGATGCATGTGCAAACCGTCGGATTCAACGTGGACGATGGGGTCACCAGTGCCGTGAAGCGGGTGGAGCCTGACGTTGTTGGGATTCTCAATTACGCTCAAGTGTCCAACTACTTTTCTCAGCAGTCTAAGTTGCAGGCCACAGGCGTCGGTACCGGTGTCATGTTTTACAAAGACAACAAGTTTGCCTACCTCGTGACGAACAATCATGTCGTCGAAGGTGGGGCGAAGGTGGAAATTGTCCTCAATGCGGGCAAGCATGTGAACGCGACGGTAGTCGGAACGGATCCCTATACAGACCTGGCTGTCCTGAAGGTTCCTGCGGCGACTTTCAAACGGATCAATCCGGTCAACTTTGCAAACTCCGACACGATTGAGCCGGGTGAGTCGGCGATTGCGATTGGCACTCCGATGGGTCTCGACTTTGCCGATACGGTGACAAAAGGTATTGTCAGCGCCAAGTCGAGGATTATGCCAGTACAAGATGAAGCAAGTCAACAGACGCTGGATTATCAGTCGGTGATTCAGACGGATGCCGCAATTAACCCGGGGAATAGCGGTGGGCCGTTGGTGAACATCAATGGGGAGGTCATCGGCATCAATAGCAGCAAAATTGTCGCGCAGAACTTCGAAGGAATGGGATTTGCGATTCCTTCCAACTCCGTGCGCAATATTGCAAAACAGTTGATGCAGACCGGCCACGCACAACATTCGGCTCTTGGTATTGAAGCGTACTCGCTCTCATCGTTGCCACAGCAGATGTGGCCCGATGTGCCAGTGGACTATGGTGTGTGGGTGAAACTGGTGACATCGAGCAGCGTGAAGAAAGATGGGCTGAAAGCGGGCGATGTGATTGTCGGGCTCAATGGCAAGACCGTAAAAACGATTGCGGACCTGCGCACATACCTGTTCCAATTGAGGCCCGGGGATAAGGCGATACTGAAAGTCTATCGGGGCGGTCAGGCCCTGATTGTCAAAACCAAGGTTGGAGCCATGGAGACCCAATTGACCACGGCCAGTGCGCCGACGACCAGCAGCGGTGCCGACGACAGTGACAGCGCCGAGCCCATGATGCCATTTAGTGGCGGCATTCAGTGAGGCAGTGAACAAGAAATTGATATAAGTCGCCTTGCTACGTCGCCGCGCCATCGGTGCGTAGATGGCTACATGAAACGATGAACGGACGTGTCACGGGTGCATATAGAAGTTATTGCAGTAGGAAAGCTAAAGGAACGCTATTGGACGGAGGCGCTTCGGGAATATCAGAAGCGCCTTTCAGCGTATGTCGACTTGTCTATTCACGAGGTGCCAGATGAACCGGCACCAGAGACGATGTCGGCCGCAGAACAAATGCAGGTTCTACAGCGCGAGGCCGAGAAAATCGGCAAGTTGCTCCGGCCACGCGATGGCATCGTCTTGCTCGACATCCAAGGCAAGTCTTACTCGTCAGAGCAGTGGAGTCAAACTTACAGTGATTTGCTGGGCGAAGCCTACGGAAGGCTGGTGTTCATCATCGGCGGCTCCAACGGCGTGCATCCCGATTTGAAAAAGCGCGCGCGTGTTCGATGGAGCTTCGGACCGCTCACTTTGCCACATCAGTTGGCGCGTGTGGTATTGTTGGAACAATTGTATCGGGGAATTCGGATTATGCGGGGGGAACCGTATCATAAGTAACGGCAACGGTTTTCTGAGCGGGGGATTTTTTGTATGATAAATTGTATTATTTCATGGGGGGGGTTTAGCTTGATTCATGAAAGTAATGAAAAATCAAAAGTGGAGATTCATGAAATCTCAACAACCTTCAACGAAATTTACAGAAAGCCATATTTCCCTTTAGAGTTAGAGGAAGAAATAAAAAAGGCGAATGCTCTAATCATTCCTTATGAAACTTTTCGAGACATGGACAAAGTTGTGTTTCCGGAAGGGACTCGGGATTTCTTTGATTACCTAAAACAAAACTCAAGTGAGTATGGAGTAGTCACTGATATCTGTATATCCGATGGAGACTTCAGACAACTGGAATTGCACGCGGATGTTATTAATCTGCCAGAAATAATAGTTACATCGGGAATCTTCCCTATTGTAACTGGCCTTATAGTGAATTATGTTACCGAAAAGGTGAAGTCTAGGAGAACACAACTAAATGTAAAAGTAGGTATTATTGTTGAGTCAAATGGTGGATCCAAAAAAATTTCATACGAAGGGGATGCCGAGCAATTTGGGCCAACGTTAAGGTCGATAAGCGAGGAAATTTTTAAACAGTAGGTGGAGTGTGAAGCTATTGGAAAAAGACGATATAAAGCGTTACCTTCAGAATTTTAAAGGAACAATGTTGGATGCGCGAATTCGGGACAGACTGGCTGAAATTAAACAGGTAGAAGTAGAAAATGGCGATCAGGCAGGAGCAAAGGATACCTGGTGTTTAGAACAAGTATATAAAATTGTAAATCATTATGTTTCTGCATATTCCTGCTTGAAAGAGAACAAACACTTTGACGCATGGAATCACTATGACAGAGCAGACATAGAATTCTCATTCTTAAAAAAGCACCTGGATTATACTGACAATAAATTTAAGTTGCTTTTTATCTATAATTATATACCAAAGTTCCAAAAATTATTTCCTTATCAATATTTCATGAGTAGGGAATCAATCGTAAAGAGTGAGCATTGCTCTGTTTGCGGTCAAAAGTTGTCCTTGAGACAGTCGTGCGGTCATCATGTGGGTGAAATATATAATGGTGAGCAATGTTTTAGAGTTGTGGATGATCTCGAATTTCTAGGTATGGCCATTGTGAAGAATCCATTTGATAAATATACAGTCTTGTTTCCGCAAGGCATGGAATACAACTACCATATGTTGGATAAACTCGTAGAACACTTGGATAGTCCATTTGAAAAATGGGATCTTCGAATTTCCAAAGAACTTAGGAAAGAATACAGGAACATTGGTAGAAATAAGCCGTGTCCATGCAATTCGGGTGAAAAATACAAAAAGTGCTGTTACCAATCAGGTAATGATCGTTATGAGCACTATAGAATATTATTTCTTGAAAAGAAAACAAATTTTTACGAACCCGTTACAATGATCAACACGTGGAAATAGAAGATTTATTGATATGTAGGGTAGCGGCCCCTTCGGCGGAACCGGAAGGGGCCATTTCACATAGATATACTAAATTTCATATCCGTACCAATAGACACATTGGATTCCGAGCTAGATACTGTCTGGAACAGGTCATCAAATTTAAGCTCAATTTTGCCTATGGTTCTTTCAGGCGTAATTATCACTTGCTTAATAAGAGCATGAATAAGCTGTTTCTTCTTGTCAGTACCTAGTTTCACGAACAGTGAGTTGAATGTAGACAGCAAATGCCTCACTAGTTCAACCTGTATAGGCTTTGAATCCTCATTGCGCAGACTATGTTCTATTTCTAATTTACGATGGTTCAATCGCTGTTGTTGCTCAGTTAAATCATTGATTCTCGTTTTTAACTCCTGCGGGGGAAGCATATCGTCTTCATACAGTTTGAAGTACTTGTCAATCTTCCGTTGAATGCTGGATAGTTCTGCAGTCAAATGCTTATGTTCCTGTTGGAGCGGTTTTGTATCGATGACACGTTTGCGGTTGACCTCAGCAGTCACATCTTCAATCAGTTTAGGTGTACTCAGAATTCGTTCGATACGTGAAAGAATTTCATTCTCTGCATAATCCGCTCTAACGCTGTTTGCCCTACACACAGCTGACCCTTTATTGGCAAACTGGCCGCACTGGTAATATCGTGTGTACTTGATTTCGCCACTTTTCAATTTCCGTGTCGCTCGATGGGCGACCATACCGTGCCCGCACGCTGGACACCGAATAACACCCGTGAATGGGAACTCCCCATAATAAATCCGAGACCGATGTTTGTCTCTAGGTAAGCGTCAAACGCAGGACACATTGAAGGTAGGTCATTCGTCGTCATTATAATCAGAAATCCCCACCGGTTACGGCGGGGACTACTGTCGTGTTATGGAGTCTTTCTCCTTGAATGTCGCACTTCGTCCGGTAAGTTCCCAGCCCAAGGCAGCAGCGCGGCCAACGAGTCAGACTCATCGTCGGGGACGTTTGGTAGTTGCTCGAACAGATAGCACAGATATTGAAACGGGTCGAGTCCATTCTCTTTTGCAGTTTCCACGATACTGTATGTGATGGCGCTCGCTCTAGCTCCGCGCGGCGTATTGCTGAACAGGAAGTTCTTTCTCCCGATCACAAATGGCTTAATGGAACGTTCACCGCGGTTGTTATCGATCTCCAGATGGCCATCCTCAAGGAACACGGTGAGCTTACCCCATTGGCGTAGGCAATAATTCACTGCCTCTCCCAAGGCACTCTTTGGGAGTATGTTTTCCTTCTGGAATTCAAGCCATGGCAAAAAAGCATCCAGGACTGGACGACTTTGCTCGAGGCGCTGTTCGTACCGCTTCTCGGGAGTCATGTCTTTTAACCCACGCTCAATTTTGAAGAGACGATTGCAATATTCCAGTCCTTCCCTTGCAGCCACGGGCGTGTTCCGTTTGGATGCGGGTAAGGCCTTGATGGCCTCGTCGAATTTCCTTCGGGCATGACTCCAGCACCCTGACAGGGTCACATCCGGAATGTCCTCGTACCCTACGTAGCCATCCACATGGATGTATCCGTGAAATCCTTGGAGGAACCTTGTTGGATGCTCCCGACTGCGCGTCTCTTGGTAGTCGTACAAAACAATGGGTGGACCGTCCCGTCCACTGCGGTAGAGCCACATGTAGGACTTCGTATCTGCGGTTCTGCCGGATTCGTGAAGTACCTGCAGCGTTGTCTCGTCTGCGTGTAAGTACTTCCGTTGTAAGAGTTCCTGGTGCATCCGGTCGTATATTTTACTCAACCATGTCGTTGCACCGGCTAGGACCCAATTGGCCATGGTTTGTCGTGATAACGGAAAGCCCTGTCGCTCAAACTGTTGCTCCTGCCGATAGAGTGGCATCCCCTCGACGTATTTCTTACTCATGATGTAAGCCACTGCTGAGGCAGAAGCTAAGCTCCCCGGAAATGCCGGACGTGGCATGGAAGCTTTCACAACAGGGGTTTCAGTTTCATGCTTCTCACAATGACGACAGGCGTAGATATATTGAACATGCTCCACGACCTTCATCTGAGCCGGAATGATTTTTATCTCAGTTCGCGTTTCAGAACTCATTTCATGCATGGCGCCACCACAGCAGGAACACACCTGCTCCTCTTCGGGTAAGCGATACTCCATTCGCTCCACGGGCAGGTCCTTTAGGAGTTCATCACGCTGACCCGGACGTTTCTTTTTTCGCTTGTAGGTGATGGTTTCCATGGTGGGCTCTTCAAGCGTAGGTTCAGACTCGACTTCGGCTTCGTTAAACAACAGCGTCTGTACGGAGTCGGTCTTGGTCCGTTCACTAGACGCAGCAAAACGTTGGTGAGTTGCTTTGCGCAATTTCTCCTCAAGCCACTCTACCTTAGACTTGAGTTCGTCATTTTGCTGCTTAAGTATGGTGTTTTCTTGCTGCAAGGATTCAACCTGTTCGGTGGTGGGGTTCATTGGTTTCGCCATGCTTTATATTTCGACATGCGAGCTAAAATCCCTTGTCACAAAAGAGATTACGGAACTTTTATTTTGCCACTGAGAGACTAGATGACCGTGCGCGCGGTTACCTTTTTATGAGCCTGTCGTTGGGTGATGGACAGTCCGTCTAGCAACCACCGCAACTGCTGCCGACTGACCGTAACCGTTTCGCTGTTCGTTACGTCCGGCCATTGAAAGCGACCACGTTCCAAACGACGATAATGGAGCCAGAATCCATTCGTATCCCACTCTAGGATTTTAAGCTTGTCTCGTTTTCGGTTGCAGAAAACGAAGAGGGAAGGCGAAAATGGACTGAGCTGAAAGACCTCTTGAACCAGGACTGCCAGCCCGTCGATAGACTTACGAAGATCTGTACTGCCGCTCGCCAAGTACACCCGTTGCTCTGAATTCGCCTCATGGATGAGCATCTGCCAAAGCCTGAACGACCTGTATGAACAGTTTGGTGTTGAAGCCCTCAGACACTTCAATCCTGGCTTGACCAACCTGAACAGTGAGCGCTTCGTTACTGCTCGGTTTAATGACTGATTCCATCTCCACTGAAAGCCAACGAACCTCTCCATTTGAAGGCTTTCGTCGATTCCCTCGAAGCTTGCTGGACCAGTAGCGAAAGCGATGAATATTGATCCCGTGCACCGCACACCAGACTGTAGCCGTTTGCCCACTGGACTCAAACTCGGTGAGGCGACTCTCCCATTCTTCACGTAGCTCGGTTCTTGACATGTACCTCACTCTCCTCAGTTTCATTTGAGGAGATTATCCCACCCAGAGTGTAGCCTTACGAGGTGTGCTGCGTTTTACGCTTACGTCTCTAGAATTGTATACCGCCTGTACGCGATTCCAAAGCTCCTCTGAGATAATGGCCTCGTGTTCGCCATCGACTATAAGCGGAGCTGGGTTTGTCCCTGAGCGCCTTTTATTGCTCCAATCAGTTTGTTTATTGAATCGAATTTTGCCGATGTATACCGGGTTGGAAATAATGCCCTTGATACTAGTGACGCTAAAATCGGCACCATGTTTCGTCTTATATCCCAGATGGTTCAATGCGTTGGCGATACCTTTAAATCCTGTGCCGTTTGCATATTTCTCGAAAATCATGCGCACGATCACAGCCTCAGATTCGACCACGTCCAGTCGGGTTTCGCGATGCTTGCGGTGAGTGGAGTTTTCCACCTCGACACTTCTGTAACCCAAAACGGTGCCACCATTCCACTTGCCTTGTTTGGCTCGTTGCTTCATTCCAAGTTTGACGTTTTCAACGATTGTGTTACGCTCCAGTTCTGCAACAGAACCCATCATTTGAAGTGCGAACCTACCCATGGGTGTCTCTGTTTCGAAGTTTTCACTGTAACTGCGGAAGGACACGTTGTGCTTGCTAAGAATATCCACTATTTGGAGTAAGTCAAGCTGGTTACGGGAAATACGGTTAATTTTCCAAACAATCACTTCGTCAAACAAATTTGCTTCCGCATCCCGTAGTAGTTTCTGCAATGCCATTCGATTTTTTATGGACTTCCCGGAGATACCTTCGTCAACGTATTCGTGATGAATGATGTAATGGTGTTGTTGCGCATATACGCGAAGCGTTTCTAATTGAGCTTGGATAGAGAAACCTTCTTCAGCTTGCTCCTCAGTGCTAACACGAGCATATATGGCAATAGTTTTGATGTTGTTCAACATAACAAGTCCCCCACTCCCGAGATGAAAAACAAGAACAAATTTTTTTGCCGCGTTGCAGAAATCTCAAGAGGTTCCCTCGCGCAATCCCTCAACTAAAAGAACCGGAAAACGCATAAGTTGGCTCCCGGTATGTAGACCAAAGTCGGGAAAATCTAAGAAAACAAAGGGTTTGTAGTGTGATTATTGCGGGGGGATTTTTAAAACAAGTGGGGTACTTAGGGGGAATATGATGGGCAGCAATAATGTCGGTTACCATCAAACTGGTAATGGATTGGGTAGTAGATATATTCCAGCACACATCTATTCGAAAGCTCTGATGCACTCATCTAAGAGATTTATTGGGTTACTGAGGGGTGAATATCGTGCACGGAACCAAAGTACGGATGAATCGCACACAGAAAGTACTATTGAAACTGGAGAAGGAAATGCACGCACGGTTGTCACGGAGGATAACCAGTTTAGGCTATGAACCAGATGAAGTCCTTGCCGTATTGCCTCCCAGGAATCAATCGACTTATGCCCGATTACTGGTGTTCCTTGAGTACGAGGAACTAAACAAGGACTACCCGTTCTCGGCTATTACTGAATTACAGTATGCGTGTTCGTGGTACCCAACAGTGGTCATCCGTTATTTACACTATCTGCTCGATGATGTTGGAGTACCGCCAATTGAGGAACTGGAGTTATACCGGAAACTAATTCTAGAACTGCATCCCGAGCAGATCGCGGAGGTCACTGCATTGGAGAGAAGGTGGAAATCATGTCTGACAAATTAATGAGTAGTTTAGAGACCCTTAGGAAAAGCTCAGACTTGGACCTTGTAATTAGAGTCGACGCTAGGGATAAAGAGGTACGTGTGGATACACAGGATAACCAGAAGGGACACGTTGCGCATTACATTAACCTGGGTCGATGATGAGAAAACTGGTCCACAAAAAATCAATGTCGGCTAGATGGTACGGTAGGTTTTTCACGATGGAAAATCTACCGTTTCTATATCTAGAGTATTTAATACGTGTGGGGGCATGGGGCTGGGATGACCTGGTGCAGCCCATGCTAGAAGCACTTCAACACGATTTTTTATGGCATAAAATCACGAAATGATGCTAGGAACATTGAGCCGCGAAGTACGTTTGGACCGAAATACGCCACGCAATAAAAATACGAATTGTAAGGAGAATGGCACGTGGGAGAAATCAAGCGCATGCCAGTGCAATTGGACGCTCCGGTAAGGAAGAGAAATATTTATGCCCAGAACACCAGTGATGTGAAGAGACTCATCAACAGTACCATCAATGAGCTACGTAATGGGGAAATCGACAGCAAGACTGCCAATGCTATTGGCTACTTGTCCAATATTCTACTGAAAGTGTTTGAGTCGGAAAGTGTGATGAGTAGGCTGGAAGAAATGGACGAGCAGCTACTTCTTCTGCAACAACAAATCGGGCACCGAAGTTGAATGAGTCGTAAAAAAACCACCAAAATGTGTAAATATATCCCCTCTAAATACTCCACTTCGAGGTTGCGTAGCTAACAGGAAAATTACCTCGATTGCTTGCTATACCGGCGATTTTTGTTCTATTGGGTATGCCTAGGGAGTACGGTTTAGCCCCATTGTTTTTCTTTATAGTGAGAGGACTAAACACCCTCTACAAAAGAGATTCAATTGGAGGTACATCGGATGTCGACACGAGTTTTAGGTACTACATGGATAGTGGACTACCTGCCGTATATGAATGTGGAGGATGAGGCAGGAATAAAACTTCACCCCGTTATGCCTACTTCCGTACAGCTTAAATATGTTGGTAGATGCGAACACGGTAGAGCGCATCTTTTTGCCAATGTATTAACGAGCTATGGAAGTAGGACAGAAATAAAGCATCAATGTCCCTATTACATGGTTTGGAATACCCAAAGGGCCATTTTGGAAAACGTTATGGAACGTTTGGGTGAGAGGATTTGGATTACTGAGTATAATCCGTTTCACAGTCACGAGTGGAGCAACATGTATGGATATCCTACGGAGATATTTAACGGCCCAATCGTTGAAGCTGTCATAGTTGGTGGACTCTATTTAGGTAAAGGTAGCCCTTTTGATCGTAGCGAGTATGACGATGACTTAGACAATGGCGGTGGTACCTGAGCCCCGTACTTTGTAACTGTTGTTACAGTGGGATGGCATGAGGAAGACGAGAATAGGGCAAACGTGGGGCTGCGCCCCCAGCATATTTGCTTATTTTCTTTTTATTTCTCTTTTACTTTCTTTTTATTCTTTTGGGCATCAACAGGGTGCTATTCCGTGGTGTAAGGGACGTGTAATAACCCGTTAACTTGGTCACTTGATCCCTGTAATTACCCCGGTTTAACCCGGTAAATTTCCTGCTCCCCCGATAATAACCCCAGTTTCAAAGTGGGTGGGTGTTGATCGGAGGAATAGTAGGTTAAGACGCGCCGATGGCATCTTCATTTTTTATACCAGTGAGGGAGTAAGTTTCTTGTTCATCGGTTTATTTATACAGGACGTAAAAATACCTTAGATCATGGAGGCGTTTGTAATGACGAGTTTCAGAATCGATTACAACAGTATCACACGGGAGTTGCTTCCCAAAGGGAACTATGAAGCAATCATTTATGAAGCAGAGGTTAGGACGTTTAGCAGCCAAAATGAAGGGATTCTAATCTCATTGGTAATTAGGGATGACGTAGAGCAGACAAGTCAGAACATGACGTTAAATGATAGACTAGTTCTCGTAGACAGTGCGTTATATAAATTTCAAATGGTAGCTAAAGCAGTAGGACTTCCAGATGATGAGGAGATCGCCTTGGAGGACTTCGCAGTGGAAATTATCAATAAACCAGTAAGAATTTATGTTAATCACAGGGAGTTTAACGGTGAAAACCAGGCTCATGTTTCAATTTATAGGCAAGGTACGTCATTTAGCGGGGACGACGAAGATGTACAAGGTATGGTACTTAAAGGAAGTACGTTATTCCAGAGGATGACAGACGGACTCAGAAGCCGACTCGGTAATACAAATACACCGCAAGAGTAGTGGACGTTAAAAAGACTCATACAAAGTCCTGTCCCGTTCGTACGCCTCATCAACGGGACAGGGCATATTAGTGGGGGAACGGAATGAAGGGGAATACTCACGGGTTTAAGCTTGCGAGTGAACGAGCACTTGACACGATGAATTTATGTGCAATCCGTTCCAGACCTTCGGCAGGAGTGCTGAATCCGTCAGATATATGTACAGCATTGAACGGAGACGCCTTCACACTGAATCGCCCGTATGTTGATGGTCATTTTGAGGATTTGACACAGGATGATTTAGACGTGTTACGTGCGATTATCACATTTTATGTTGATGAAGCAGGATATGGGTATGCAAGAAAACATGATTTTCAGCGGCTTAAGCTGTCCAGTATGCCGGATACTATTTCGTTCGAAGAAGCTTGTGAATTAGCTGCTGAGGAAAAGGCGACCGGAGTACTTGTAACCGCTAAAGAAATTCGTTCCATATTGCAAAGGAATAATAAGGCGCTTAAAACGGATGAAATCACTAAGAGTCTATTTAAACTATCCAAGTTTACCGTAGATGGTAGTTATATTATTAGGAATTCGTGGGAAAAGGGCAAGAAGACCGACACCATACGTATAAATGGCACGCTGCTTACCTTTGGGATGGGTAAGAAGGAAAAACAGGATATCTGGTATTCTGTGATCTTTGCAACCAAGTGGGGACAGTACTTTTTGCATAATATAAAGGCTGGGAACTTAATATGGGTGAAGGAAGATGGATATAAGAACTTAACCTTGGGTGCTAAAAACATACTCAGGACCATCATGGTACAAAAAGGTCAACAGTTTTACCGACGGGATACTCAAAGTATGTTGAAGGTATTTAATATTAAAGTCGGTAAAAACCCTTCTGATGCGATGCGAAGACTACAAAAGTACTACGAAGAATTGGCTCGCCTCGGGTTTATCAAACCTACTATGGAAATTACCCATATTACACGGAATATTGACCCGAGTAAGGGGACGTTTATTGATGCACCTTCGCATAGACAGGACTTATCGGTAGAGTCGCAACCTGTGGAGATACCTGCTTCGCCGCCAGCATTAAATCATAACGAGTCTGAATCAAGTAAATGGAACGAACGGATTAGACACGATGAAATACTTGACCAGATAACAGAGACAATTAAGACCTTAGGTATTCCGAAGGGTAACGAGCAGTTTCGAGCGGAAATTAAGCAGCGGCAGATTTTGCGCAAGTTTGATCGGTGTTCTGTGTATTACTTGTGGTCGATACCCTGGTTCCATCAGTTCTTAGCTACAGAAGCATCACAGCACACTGACCGTCAAACGTATGACCGTATAGTGAAGAGTTTCGAGCAGATAGGCAGTGATGTAGAATTACAAAACTTCATACAGGAGTGTGTGCAAAAGATAGAGGCTGAGTACAATATCCCCGCTAATATACCCACTTGAAGTAATTGGAACGCATGAATTTCATTTCGTAAAACACGGGACATCCGCTTCCTTAGCGTATTAACAATGTTGTCCATAATACTAGGGGCCAACTTTAACCCTCCCGGCTTTATTTAGCCGGGAGGGTTAATGATGAATCAGGAAACACAACAGGATTTGTATAAAATACTGGTTGAAATTTTAGCAGATATTGTTGCCGATGAGTTGAAGAATGAGATTCAGGAATACGAGAACCCCCGCTAATCGCGGGGGAGATATTGTTGATGGGGCTATTAGGGACTTCCTTCCGGCATTTTCAAGTGTAATCTGTTTTCCGCAACTTAAAAATGCAGAAAAACGCGTCGCTCCGATATACCGCGTTATTTATATTTATGCAATTTGGTCAGCGTTTCCTTATGTCGTTAACGCCCCCGTTTGTTCAACAAGTAAGCATTAATTGCGAAACAATTCATTATGGACTCGTTCTCTAATCTTCTCCCATTCCTCACGTAGAAGTCCCATACGAATGGAATCATAGTACGTGCCGTTGTAGTAACGGCATTTGCGTAACCGCCCTTCCGTTTGCATCCCCAGCTTTTCGCCAACCCGTATCATGCGATGATTACCAGACCAAGTCGTGAACCCAACCCTCACTAGTGGGAGTGTATTAAATAGATGTTCAATCCAAAGCGATAATGCTTTTGTTCCGTATCCACCGCTCCAATACTGGGGATCATAAATACCTATACCCATTTCAAGCCAATACGAGGGCTTGTGTTCCCAATAATAGCTCACCGTTCCAATAACTTTGCATCCGACCTCGATTACCCACCAATCGTCTCCATTAACACGATTCTTCCACGTTTCCGCATACTCTTCCCAGGACAGTGCTTTATGCTCGTAGTACGGAGCATCCCACTTTTTCCATTCGGGAGACTCATCCTTAAACATCAGTTCCCAAAGTACGGGTAAATCCTCACTCTTAATGGGTCGAATAACCAATTCATCTGTAGGAGCCAAACAAAATCCTCCAATCTATTTGTACTAACCTGCCCGCTAACGCAGTAACAGTTCTGAACCAATAATGTATATATATGTATCAACGAGTCCGAGTCCTTCTCGGACATTCGCCCCCAATAGCGACAGAAAACGTTCCAAAGTATTTTTCATGTTCAATAGGAGGCATTATGTCGCCGAAAGTCCTAAGACTTATTTGCATATCTCATTTAGAAAGTGGATTACAGCTTCACTAAACCCATCAGGATCTTGATTGTGAATTGTATGACCGCAATTGGGGAATTCAATAAATTGTGTGTTGGGTCTGCGTGTAATCATTTGTTGAGCTAGCTCTTTGCTTAATATAACGCTGTTTTCTCCACGTATAAGGAGGCATGGACATTTTGAAGAAACCCAATCCTCCCACCACACTCCATTTAGCGATTGCTGAGAGTGAATGAGTCCCTCAACGTGAAACCTAAATCCCCAACCATCTTCATATTCTGTGATACTCTCAGCAAAATACGGGAATGAGCCAACCCCTAGGTATTCATCAAGTGCTTGTTTCATCTCTTTTATTGTAGATGTCCTCTCTGGAAATTTCCTCGCAAAAGATAGGTCGTCGTTACATTCTGCCCCTATATCTTCAACAATTAAGGCCTTTACTAAGTGGGGATACCTTGATGTAAACTGATATGCATTGTTAGAGTCTTAGGTAGTGGTGTAAATTCCACGGCTAGATCTTGACGAAAAAGCCATCGAGTGCAATCTACTAAAAGTGTCGAGCAAATAGTAGAGGAGGCACATCGATGGCTTCTACAGACAAGATCGCACTTTTGGAGTTAATTCGCAAGATCGGATTAGAAGATGGTGATGTCGATTTTTTGAAGGAAGGGCTGAGAGTCCTAACCCAGGCGGTGATGGAGGCTGAAGTGAGCTCTTTGATTGGCGCTGAACGGTATGAGCGCAGTGAGAAACGCAGCAATAGCCGTAATGGTTACAGAGAACGGGAATGGGACACCCGTGTCGGAACGATTGATTTGCAGATTCCGAAGCTTCGGAAAGGAAGCTACTTCCCCAGCATGCTAGAGCCTCGGCGGAAAGCTGAGAAGGCGTTGCTGTCCGTTGTTCAAGAGGCGTATGTGCATGGTGTGAGCACCCGCAAGGTGGACGAGTTGGTTGAGTCTATGGGCATTCAAGGAATTAGCAAGAGTGAAGTATCTCGTATCTGCAAAGAGTTAGACGAAGTAGTGCAGGAATTTAAAAACCGCCCACTTGAGGGGACATACCCATATCTATGGTTGGATGCGACATTCCCGAGAGTCCGTGAAGGCGGACGAGTTCAGAGTATGGCATTTGTAATTGCAATTGGCGTGCGAGACACCGGTGAGCGTGAGGTGTTGGGGTTTGACATTGGGACTAGTGAGGACGGCTCGTTTTGGCTGACATTCATCCGAAGTCTGGTTGCGCGTGGGTTGCGTGGTGTACAGCTGGTAATTAGTGATGCTCACGAAGGACTGCGCAGTGCGATTGGCTCTGCGTTGACCGGAGCGACCTGGCAGCGCTGTCGAGTTCATACAATGCGCAACATCCTCAGCCAGGTGCCTAGAGCGTCGCAACCGATGGTCTCGTCTATTGTCCGGACCATATTCGCTCAGCCAACACAGGAAACAGCCAAACAGCAACTGGATGTGGTTGTAGAGCAACTTCGTGGAAAGTTTCCAAAGGCGATGGATGTCTTGGAACGTGCAGAGGAAGACGTGCTAGCGTACATGGCATTCCCAAAGGAACACTGGAAACAGATATGCTCGACAAACCCGCTTGAGCGCTTAAATCGTGAACTCAGGCGACGCTTCGATGTCGTTGGTATCTTCCCGAACCGAGAGTCTGTCATTCGTCTAGGCGGAGCAATCCTCCAGGAACAGAACGATGAATGGATTGTAGCAAGGCGCTACTTTAGCCGAGAGTCAATGGCAAAACTCATGAGCACTCAAGAACCGCAATTACTGGCGCCAACGTCAGTTTTGCATAAATAGCCGACACGAAGTGGTTGCACTCAATTTACACCACTTGACGGGACACTACCTATGCATTCACCCCACCCAAAGAATGTCCGAGTAAAACTACAGATCGCTTACCTAGTTCTTGCTGTATAAAATTGCGAATGTCATTTATGTAACTTTCCCTAGAATAATTAAGGTCGCTTGCATGACTACTCCATCCATGCCCTCGTTGATCTAGCCCTATCACCCGCCAACCATCCAGCTTTTGGGCCAAGAATGAGAACTGGCTTGCTGTGCCAAAATGTCCGTGCAAAACAAGAAGAATTTTCTCGAAATCGCCACCAAAATCAACATACGATAGCTGTAGTCCGTTGGAATCAAAAAATCTCCTTTTATGCATTGCAACTCCTCCTCGTGTGTCGATTGTAGTGGCCTTTATTACGTAAGAACACAACATGCAGACTTGCCCATTGACCGGAACTCTGCCTGGGCAACGCACAAACTACTCACTTACTTAAAGATGTTTTTTTATAAATGCTAATAATGTTTGCCCTAATGAAGTAAGAATTGACCCTGTACCGTTGCACTTTGGGCACAATACTACAGTGCCTTCATCACGTGATACTTTACCTGTCCCTTTACAGTCCCAGCATTGCACTTCTAAATCGTCCATTGAAATTTGCATAAATCATCCTCCTTTAATAATGACCAATCGATAGTAATTGTACCATTTCGATTTTAAACGCTTATTGTACTTTTCTGCCCCTTAGTTCAATAAGTGTAGCACATGGATAGCGTATGAATATGCAATGTCAATGTATAAACGACCGCCGCGTTTTTCTGCAAATTAGAACCGCGGAAAACAGTAATCAGCTATCTGGATCAGTCACTTTAAATGTCTTTTCACCAATAAGATGGCCTTGATCTAAGATTCTAACTCTCCAATTTCCTGCGTAGGAAGGCTCAATTACAAAGGGCATTATGTAGATGTTGTCATCCGGATTAACATTGACGACTGGCAAATCCCTAACGTTAGTCCATGTTCCATTAGTGTTGTAATCAAGAAGGAACTCTAACTGTGTGGTTCCAAAACTAGTACGGGAAGCGATTCTAGCATATAGTGTCTCGTACAATGAGTAGTTCGTTCCCCTAACGGTTAAAGCGGGGGAACTGTTGTCTACGCTTGTTCCAATCGTGACGCCCTGACCACCTGTTGAAGAGAAATGATGGAGCACCGACATGAGGATTGCAATTGCTACCGCGACAATAGCAAGGCTCTTAATGCTTGTGCCACCGCTCTGTTGTATCAGCTGCCGTTGTATCTTCTCATCTGACGACTGCTGCTTAACTTTGCGTATCTTGTATTTTGCATGTAGTAAATATAGGTAATTTCCAAAGAGACCTAACAGTATGTTTACTGCGACACCTATTAGTAACCCAATCCACGGGCTAATCGTTGTACCAAATCCTAGTACGATTGAGAATATAATTACTGCAATTACGATAATTGATAGGTATAAGTACATCTTGCGGTAGCCTAACCATAAAATTGTCAGGATAAATGCTGACCAATTCCAGCTTACATGGTGTAGCCGCTCACGCTTCCTGACGGAGGATGGGCGGTCTTTTGTTATCTGAAGTGGCGGAGGATTATGCGGATGATTGTCGTATGGATCGTATGATTCTACCGACAGTCATAGGAGGAGCGCATAAAAGAAGAGAGACTTCAGGTTTGGCCGCCTCGTCTCTCTTCCCGACTGGAATGCGTTTTAAACGCTTTCCATATGGACTATGCCATCAGCATACGTGATTTCATTTGAAGATGTCCAGTCCTATCTTGCGTTTTGTGAGCAGGAGGATGTTTCTAGTATCCGTCCACAAGCGTGTAATCGCTGTGGTGCGAATACACGCCTCAATCGGCACGGGGTTTACCGAAGACCTGTGTGGTGCCACGAAGGTCGCTGTCTGATTCCTATCTTTCGATTTCAGTGTCCGTTGTGTCTGAAAACAGTCAGTGTACTGCCTTCCTTTATTGGTCGCTATGAGCGTTGCACATGGGATGTCCAGGAAGATGTTCTCATGGCTGTGGATGAAGGAAACTCATGTGAGCAGGCGGCTGAACAAGTGGCTCCGCCGATAGGCCCTCTTTCATCCCGCACGGTGTGGCGGTGGACAGTTCGTTGGCGCGGATGGTTGCACGATGTAGAGGCGTATTTTTGGCAATGGCTTATTGAACGTGATCCAACCTTGGACATCCCCCGGGGCCGCGACCGTCCGAAAACACAGCTTGCCTTGCTTCAACGAGTTTGGAACCAGGTTGCGTCAATGTGCGTGAACGCTCGCCTGTTTCATACCCTGTTTCGGATCGGAACGTCCCCAGGTTTGTTTACCAAGTAAAGTTCCCCACAACATATGTCTATGGAGCCTGTCCTCAGTTCCCCGGAAAATGGACACATCCCACCATTGAAGGAGGAACCATGGAATGGATTTGACGTTGAGAGAGCAAATTGCGTTATTTCGGTACAGTCTGATTTCACCCGTTGTAAGTCGGCAGACGCCGATGACACCGGGTGAGCTCGGTGCGTTATTAAGAGAGGTGAGCGCACGAGACTACGATATTCCTGGGAGTACACAAACACAGGTAAGCGTGCGGACGCTTGAGCGGTATTTGGCTGCGTACCGCAAGGGCGGTTATGATGCGCTGAAGCCGAAAGTCCGCCAGGACAAAGGGCTGACCAAGCTGTCCACTCCAGTCTTACAACGCGCTTCGGAGCTTCGCCGTGCAAGGCCAGAGCGAAGCGTGGAACAGATTATTCTACTGCTTGAGGCCGAAGGGATTGCACAGCCAGGGTCTGTCGCAACGAGCACATTGGCCAGGCACCTAAGGCAAGCAGGGCTCAGTCGCCGCGATGTGCTGATTGTTCCGCAAAACAAGGGTACCTTTCGGAGATTTGAAGTAGAGGACATTCACCTTTTGTGGCAAGCGGATTTTAAGCACGCCTTATATCTTCCAGACCCAAACAATCCGGGACGGAAGAAAAAAGCGATCTTATTTGCCATCCTTGATGATTACAGCCGAATGATTGTTCATGCACAGTTCTATTGGGATGAGCAGATGCCCCGTCTAGAGGATAGTTTCAAGAAAGCAATTTTACACCACGGTGTGCCCGAAAAACTGTATGTCGATAATGGAGCCGTCTTTTCGTCCCACCACCTCAAGCGCATTTGTGCAAGGCTTGGCGTCAGTCTCTCACACAGTAAGCCCTACCGCCCTGCTGGTCGTGGGAAAATTGAGCGGATATTCCGATTCCTTGACACAAGCTTTATCCCGGAGGCGTATGAAGCCGTAGCTCGTGGTGATGTAGAGACTCTAGAAGAGCTCAATGAAGTATTTCACACTTGGGTAACTGCATTCTACCATGTGAGAAAACATGGTAGTACGGGTGTGTCACCGCAGGAACGAGTGGCCGCTAGTGAGAGAAAGACAAGGCGCATCCCGGAGGCAGACTTAAACGAAATTTTCTATTGGCAAGAGGAACGGAAGGTGGACAAAGCAGGGTGTGTTTCTTTGCAAGGAAACCGATTCGAGGTGGATAGCGAGTTGGCGAGGACGACCATCCAATTACGCTACGACCCATTCGATTTGTCTACCATTCAGGTGTGGACAGGCGAAAAACGATGGCCGGATGCAAAAACGATTGATTTGACCCATCCCTATGACCGGCGTGTACACAAGGAGCAACAGCCCACCGAAGATGATATAAGGCCTGGTGTGAGCCTGTTTGATGCACTGAAGGAGCGGAAGAAGCAGCAAGCTGAGGGCCTGAAATTCTCTACAACGATGGATGGTGATGCACAGTGACACCCATGGAGAAATGGAACTGGAGCAACGAACCATTTCGTAGGGACGTGACGGTGGATGGACTGTTTGAAACCGGGGGCCACAAAGAAGCAATGGCGCGGCTGCATTATGTGCTTGAACACAAATCTCTGGGCCTGCTCACTGGTGAAGTAGGCAGCGGCAAAACGACGCTCATCCGGAGGTTATTAACCGGTTTGGATGAAATGAAATTTCTTCCTGTTTACATTTGTGTACTCGGACTGAAGCCGAAAGACTTCTACGCAGAGTTGTTGTCCTACATGGGTGAGGCCATGCCGTTTGGGCTAAGCAAGGCTAGGAAGCTTTGGCATGAGCGGATTCAAGGACAAGCTGGTATGGAGCGGGGATGGGTCGTTGTGATAGATGAAGCGCAGGACATGTCTGAGGAGATGATTCAAGAACTTCGCTTTGTACGAAACCAACAGATGGATGCGAGTTCCCCGTTTCCACTCTTACTCGTTGGCCAACCAGAGATGCGCCGCAAGCTTCGGTTGAAAAAGTATGAGGCCATATCTCAGCGGATAGAGATGGCGTACCATTTAAGTGGCATGACCCGTGAGGAGTCAACGGAGTATATTCGACACCAAATGAAACAAACCGGGGGCAATCTGCCCGTGTTTACGGACGCCGCGATGCAAATGATTCATGCGGCCAGCAAGGGAATACCACGGGTGGTGAATCAAATGTGTACGCAGGCGCTGTATGATGCAGCCGCAAAAAACAGCGAGGCAATTGATGAGAGCCATGTAGGGCGGGTTTTAACGGACCAGGAATGGCAAAGAGGAAGCGCGGGCTGAGTGATTGACGGCGTAGCACTCAACTACATGGCAGACTGACGTTGCAGCCGCTCCGCCAATGGCGGTAAACTAACCACCGACAAACAGCGTGAGCGGCTACAACATGGGACTTTTTATCCGCAATGGTAGTCCAATTACGCAGATATTTTTGATTCTGCGGTCCTACAAAATTCATTAAATCAGAGATGTTATCTGGGTTTTCCAATACCATTACGCCTCCATTCGGGGGAGCTATTCATTTAGCTGTTGTTTTCATCTAATTACCCGAGTTCATCCACACGTATGGACTCAACTTCGAATCCTCTGCTAAGCCATTGTGTGAGAAATTCCTCAGTACACTCGATTCTTGCGCCGTTATTGGGGTTAATCATTGTGTAAATCTTATTAATAACAGGTGATACCCCCATTAATTAGAAGTAGGTGCTCTCAAAAAACACACTATGGTATGCATTTGCTGCACATATATTATCTATTAGTGTTAATTGTTGGTCAATAACAATCCATAGTGTGTTAATACATAGAACCACCTCATTTAAGCTTGGTTTGAGGTGGTTCTATGGCTGATCTCGTAAGAAAATTAGGTGAACGTATTCGGGTGCTACGTAAGGAAAAAGGCCTGAGCCAGGAACAACTTGGTGAACTGTCTGGGCTACATACGAACTATATAGGTCAAGTCGAACGTGGCGAGAAAAATCTGACCATAGAGAGCCTCGAAAAAGTGGCTATTGGTCTGGGAGTTTCTCTTGAGCAGGTGTTTCGATACATTGACCCGATGGAACAACAGGATGAGTTGAGCCAAATCAATGAATTACTATCAAAGCGCCCATTCGAGGACCGCGCCATGGCGTTGAAAATAATCAAGGACGTGTTCGAGTGGGAGCATCGGAAATACAGATGACTCGGTTTGGTACGTCATTTAAATGAAATCATGTTTGTGTGTGACAAGACTCTTTTCCAATCTAACGTGTAACAACTCCGTGTTTAAGTCCTGCAAGACCGTGTGTAAGGAATTGATACTCTCCTCAATGGTCTTTAAATCCAGTGAGTCCCCCTCCTTGTAAATCAGGTTTAAAATTACCGATATGATGCGTTCGAGAGTAGATATACGTTTGACAAGACGGTCTTCTTCAAGAACCAACTTCTCATGAGCCTCCAGAATTTCGGGCACGATTTGATACCCCCAGACCAAGTTTTGAGCCGTCGACGGAATTTGGCTCTGGTTCACATTTTTTCTCGTCTCGGAGGAATTTCAATTAGGTACCAGTGCTAAGAGCTTTATGGATACTTTTTGCTGTGGAGCAGAGACGGGTTCTCCAAAAATCGTTGCCGTTGTCGAAAACGAGGTGAACCATACCACAAATAACGGCAAGTTTTTTGGGGTGTGACGGCCCGCAAGGCGGGGGAGCGTGGAGAACGAGCACAAAACCATCAAGAAGAAAGTCTGATTGTTTCTGCTAGCTGACGCAAGTTTGCTACTAAAGCATCGAACCGTCCTGCAGTCCTTAACCATGCTCCAGAACTGCTCATATTTTTCTGACTTGTAACACGTAAAGCGGCCAGTTTCGACTGTTTACTCCCGTGGGCAGCAAAGTGGTGTTAGGTTAAAAGTGTGGACACAACGAATCGTGAATGTGAAAATAAGTAAATTGATTCGAGGTGTCTACGATGACAAAACAATACGATGCGGATTTCAAACTGATACAGTGAAGTTGGTTCTGGAGGAGGGGAAAGTCGCCTCCCAAGTTGCACGCGATCTTGGCATATCTCAAAAGACCGTCTATGGCTGGGTTGCGCAGTATAAGAACGATCCGAAGCACCCCTTCGTCGAATTCGGAAATCTCAAACCCGATGCGCAAGCAACGCGTGACCTGGAACGGGAAAACCGCGAACTGAGAGAGGAACTCGAGATATTAAAAAAAAAGCGGTGCGCATCTTCAGCAACGACCGGAAGTGAGTGGGTCAAAAGACGGTGGCCAACATCATGCGCGAGAGCGGCCTCAAGAGTCGGACTGTGCGCAAGTACAAAGCAACCCCCAACTCGAAGCACAATCATCCTGTCTCTGACAATGTGTTAAACCAGACGTATCGAGCCATTGAGCTTTGGTACAATCGGCAACGCATTCATTCATCTATTGATTACAAAACACCAGCCCAATACCAAGCGACGTACGAACGGACACACAAACCTGCAGCCTAAGCAAACGAAATGGGATTTTCATACATTCTCGGTTTGGTGTGTCCACCATATTGACTTAATACCAGAATGGCTGTCGAATGTCAGGAAGGACTTGTTGGCTGGCATAGCCGTTGCATTTGCGTTGATTCCTGAGGCAATTGCGTTTTCTATGATTGCAGGCGTCAATCCGATGGTCGGGTTAGACGCGGCGTTTATCATCAGTATCGTCGTGTCTATCTTTGGCGGGCGTGTGGGGATGATATCTGGTGCAACGGGTCGACTGCCTTGTTGATGGTGTTGTTGGTGAAGAACCATGCGTAATGGCATCGGCGTAATGTCAACAGAAGCCCTTTTGGGTTTCTGTTTACCTTCTGCATAGATTCCTGATACATTGAACATAGGATTGATTCATCACTATCTTAAGGATAAGGGGATCACAATGATGGCGAAGCGTGAAACTGCTTCAGCAAATCGCCGAATGGAGATTATCTCTGCGGCGATAGAGGTCTTTGCCGAAACGGGATATTATCGAGCGACTACGATGCAAGTGGCGAAGCGGGCAGGGATTTCTCAACCGTATATTTTTCGCTTTTTCGCAACGAAGGAAGAACTGCTGCTCGCAGCACTCGAGGTTTCTTGGCAAAGAATCGCAGATGCTTTCCGCCAGGTAATCGCCACTACGCCGTCCAGTCAGTTGGAGCAGGTATTGATTGAGGCGTATGAAGATATCATGCACGCGAACCGCTCGGAGATACTGCTGCAAATGCAGGCTCAGACAATACCAGAGGAGTCGATTCGGGTGGCGATGCAGTCGGGAGTTAGGGATATTCGCCGGATCGTATTGGAGGCATTCGAGAATGGCGGCGTAGCGAATCCAGTGGAGAAGACGAAGCTTTTTATTGCCAAGGGGATGTTGTGCAACATTTCGATGGCGTTGGACATGCCTGAGCTCATGGGGGAGTAACCAATAGCAGTTGAAGAATGTTTTGTTCAAATTTTGTGATTGATGAATCACTCACAAAATTGTATAGTTGAGTTGTGGATTAGTTATTGATGAATCACTAAACATGGAGGTCGATATCCTTGAAGAGGGCGATTGTGATTGGGGCAACGGGCGGCACAGGTGCTGCTATCGTGGAGGAGTTGGTCCAGCGGGGCATGCAAGTGACAGCTTTTGGTCGTTCCCGCGCCAAGTTAGAGCAGATAGCGACACAATTGGGGAATCCCAAGCACCTGACCATCGCGATTGGGGACGCATTTCAGGCAGACGACATCATCCAGGCTTCAAGCGAAGCGGACGTTATGTTTCATTGTGCGAACGTGCCTTATCATGAAATGGCAACGCGTTTGCTGCCGCTGGGGGAAGCAGTCATGCGGGCGGCTGACCAGATCGGTTTGAACGTGGTAGTGGTTGACGGTATTTATCCTTATGGAAGAAGGCAAGCGGAGTTTGTGACTGAAGATCATCCGAAAGAACCTCACACGCGAAAAGGTCGGATTCGGTTACAGTTTGGTCAGATGATATTCAGTAACCGTTGGAAAAACGCACGACCACTCATTGTTCGCCTGCCGGATTATTACGGCCCTACGGCGAACCAAGCTTCGTATTTGGGCGGCACACTCAACGCGATAGCCAAGGGGAAGTTGGGCTTTTTCATCGGGAATATGCGTGTGCCACGGGAGTATGTGTATTTGCCGGACGCAGCCAAGATGGTCGTAGAAATTGCGCGGAATGGCCAGGCCTACGGTCAGGAGTGGAACATTCCTGGGGCTGGTGTCATCCCGGGGAGGGAAATCGTGCGGATTGCGCGTTCCGTGGCGGGATCGACGAAACCTGTCATTCCATTGGGGAAAATCGGTTTATCCATTTTGGGGCTGTTTGTTCCAGCCATGAAGGAAGTGGTGGAGATGTTGTACCTAACATCGGAGCCGCTTCGTTTGAGTGGGGAAAAGTATGAGCGGTGTATCGGCCCGGTTCCGGCTACTCGTTTTGAGGAGGGCATTGCTGCGACCGTACTTCAACTGAAAGGTAAGTGAGTGTCAGCCGAAGAAAACCGTTCTGGAATGGGCTCGAATTACGACATACGGAAGCTTATTCGGGAAGCATGCCTTGCCGGCTGGCTGCGTCCTCTGCTTTTACACACACGGTGTCAAAAGAAAATAAGGTGTTGACTATCTACCTACTAGTAGGTATACTGCGATCAGAAAGACGAAGCGCTTAGCCGCTGGTAGGTAGACAAGTGTTGTAGGGCGTATATTTATCACTTATATCTACCTACTAGTAGGTTAAAGAGAGAGAAGAAGGAGCATGAACATGACAAAACAGGTGACGTTAGAGGCGGCGGCTCAGAAATTTGTACAGGATACTGCAAATCCTCCATATTTGTTTGATTTAGGTCCAGTGGAGGGTAGAAAGACGGTTGACGCGGTTCAGGCTGGAGAAGTCTACAAGCCGCCTGTGAATGTGGAGGAACTTGTGGTTGAGGGCGGACCGACCGGACAAGTGTCGGTAAAGATATTGAAGCCGAAAAACACGACGGACGCGTTGCCGGTCATTCTATATATTCATGGTGCGGGCTGGGTGTTTGGGGATGCGCATACGCACGATAGGCTGATTCGTGAGCTAGCTGTTGGTGCAGAGGCTGCGGTTGTGTTTCCGAATTACAGCTTGTCTCCCGAGAGTCGGTATCCGACTGCAATTGAAGAAATTTACGCAGTGCTTGAGTGGATTGCGAACAACGGAGCGACGTATGGCTTTGATGTGAATCGCATTACGGTCGCTGGTGACAGCGTGGGAGGCAATATGGCAGCAGCTATCACGTTGATGGTGAAAGCGCGAAAAGGGCCTCAACTGGATAAGCAGTTGCTGTTCTACCCAGTGACGGATGCCGCATTTGATACGGAGTCTTATCATCAGTTTGCCACGGGCTACTTCCTTCGCCGGGATGCAATGCAGTGGTTTTGGGATCAGTACACCACCAATCCGGGAGAGCGGGCACAGATTACGGCTTCTCCGTTGCGTGCGACGACAGAACAGTTACAAGGGTTGCCGCCTGCATTGGTGATAACGGCAGAGGCAGACGTTCTTCGCGACGAAGGCGAAGCATACGCTAATCAACTGCGGGAAGCGGGGGTACCGGTTACCGCTGTGCGCTTTCAGGGAATTATCCACGATTTTGTCATGCTGAATGCGCTCGCGGATACACAGGCAGCCCGAGGCGCCATTGCGTTGGCAAACACCTGGATAAAGGCGTAATGGGCTGATATCACCATTTGGTTGATGTACGTTGATAGTAAATTGACAAGTTTTATCGCGGAGAGTACAGTTCGACACGGGGTCTTGAAAATGAATCGTGCGCAAGAGATTAAACAGGTCGCTCATCAACTGATGCTGGAGAAAGGGTATAGTGGGTTTAGTTACGCCGATATCGCTGCCGTGATTGGCATTCAAAAGGCGAGCATCCATTACCACTTTCCGAGTAAAGATAATTTGGTCCAATCCGTGTTGCAAGACTACCGCCGGTCAGCCAGCGACAGTCTCCGCAAGTTCGAGGATACAGCTGCTAATCCGCGGGGGAAACTCGAGAATTACTTTGCGTATTGGGCGGATAGATTAGCGAATGAGCCAACGCATATCTGCCTGTGTGCGATGTTGGCATCAGAGAATTCCATCCTCCCAGAGGAAGCACAATGTGAAATCCAAGCGCACTTCGAAGAGATGCGGAAGTGGATACAGTCTGTCTTGCAAGAGGCGCAGGAACAGGGCATGCTTTTCCCATGTCATTTGTCACTTGAGGCGGAAGCCGCATCTATCTTGGCGGTTGTGCACGGCGGTATGCTCGCAGCGCGGGCGTATCGCGACAAGCAGCAATTCACCATGGTTACAGAGGCCCTGCTTCATAAAATCATGCGTCATCAAGCGTAAATAGATAATAACGTGTGCAGGCTTCGCCTTTGTGCGGGGCCTGTTTTGGTGTGTGCGATTTTGAGAATGTACTGCTTTTATGCTGAACTTTCTTACAGGCTAGTCTATAATACTGTGGCATATAAAAGCTAACGGTTACCGTGTGTTGTTTAAAGGGCGTGCATAGATGTTTAAACGGTCATCGGATTCGGTGCTCAATCAACCGTCTTATACGAATTATTGGGTTTCTAGAATCTTATCTAATACCTGTTTTCAGATGCTCTCCGTGGCGATTGGGTGGCAGATGTATGCGCTGACGCACAGTGCATTTAGTCTCGGATTTGTCGGGCTCGCCCAGTTTCTCCCGATGGTTGTGCTGACGTTGGTGGTCGGTCACGTGGCGGATCGATTTGACCGTCGGGTAATCACGCTCTTGTGTCTCATCGTTGAGGCCATGATTGCGGCGTGTCTGTTCGCGGAGACATTTGTCGGGGCATTGGAGAGATTTCAAATCTTGTTGTTTGCCGCGGGATTGGGCGCGTGCCGTGCATTCGAAGGTCCTGCGTCTTCCGCTTTGTTGCCGCAAATTGTGCGGCAGGATTTGGTTCAACAGGCCGTTGCATGGACGACTTCTGGCGGACAAGCGGCGCAGATTTTGGGGCCTTCACTTGGGGGCGTATTGTATTCGTTGGGACCGAATTATGTTTACAGTACGGTCACGGTGGCGCTTGTCGTCGCGAGTATTCTGAACGGTTTCATTCGCGTGGAGAAGACCATCCGTGTGCACAAACGCGTGTCAATGCAGTCCTTGTTTGAAGGGTTGGTCTTTGTCTATCGACATAAGGTGATTTTAGGGACGATTTCACTAGATTTGTTTGCTGTATTGTTAGGGGGCGCGACCGCGCTTTTACCGATATTTGCGCAGGACATATTACATACAGGCGCATGGGGATTGGGCTTGATGCGTTCAGCACCGGCGGTGGGTGCACTTTTGATGTCCATCGTCTTTGCCTACTATCCATTAAAGAAAGCGGTTGGAATGACGTTGTTTGGCGCGCTGGCTGTCTTTGGCTTGGCCACGATGTTGTTCGCGGTGTCGACGCACCTCGTCGTTTCATTGATTGCGTTGTTTCTCGTCGGTGCTTCCGATGTGGTCAGTGTCGTCATTCGTTCTTCCCTCGTTCAGTTGCAAACTCCGGATGAGATGCGGGGCCGTGTAAATGCAGTCAATTCTCTGTTCATTGGGACATCGAATCAACTTGGCGAGTTTGAATCGGGGATGGTCGCAGGGTTTATTGGGGCCGTTCCTGCGGCACTGATTGGTGGGTTTGGAACGTTGGTCGTTGCGGGGATATGGATGTACCTCTTCCCTTCCATCCGGCGCATCCGCTCCCTATCGGAAGCGTAACAAAAGGAACCGTCGCAGATCTTATCTCTGGCGTGTTTGCGCGCTTCGGTCGCTTTTCACCAGTGTGTCGGTGTGATACTCTATTGCTGGATCGACGAACCATGTTTGGAGTCGTCGGTTCTTCCCTTGTTACATCTATGTTCTACCTGTCCGTGTGAATTATCACCAGCCGAACCGCTGCTTCGTACGCAAAGGCAGATGTGAGAATATGTTGAACGATATAAGTCAAACATGGCCTGGGCGAAGTCTACGTGGAATTTTGGAGACCACGTCAAATCGCTGAATAGAGGTCTTGTAGAAATGAATTATGCCCGAAACGAGCTTGTACGGATGCCGCTGCGTGACCGACGTAACCTCGGTGTGGCCACCCCAGGTATCGGTCGGCATACGCTACGGGCGCTATTGAATCGCCTACCTGCGGGGGTTGTCATTTTTAATTCTGATGCGTGTCTGTTTTGTAATGAGGAAGCGACAGACATCTTTCGCAGATTGGGTTTTTTCCCGGCACGTTCAACGACCCTTGCAGACATCCTTCAAGATTTATTTGATGTACAAGAAGATATTGATGCTTCGCATCTGTATTTTAAGCGGGTGGTGGGGCCCGCATCGACACATGTGGATGTCGAGTTTTCTGTGATTGATGCAGGTGATGAAGATCTCGTTTTTCTTATTCTTCACGATGTCTCGGAACTCCTTGAGCATCGAGAGACCGTTGTTCAACTAGAGGGACTGCAGATGGTTGGGGAGCTTGCGGCTGGAATTGCCCACGAGATAAGAAATCCTCTGGCGAGCATTCGCGGATTTACACAGTTGATACGCGATGCGAGGGACGTCTCGTCTGTGCAGACTCATACGGGGGTTATGCTAGAAGAGTTAGACCGGATGAATGACCTGGTCGAAGAATTGTTGCAGTTGGCGCGACCGCGCAGTCAACAGTTCGAAGAGGCGGATCTCGTGGGCATTCTCGATTCGGTAGTGTTTCTCCTCAACTCACAGGCGATTTTAAACAACTGCTCTGTCGTATTTTCGCACAGAAATGAAATGCCTAGGGTTCCAATTATGTGTCAGTCTAATAAATTAAAGCAGGCATTCATCAATGTGATTAAGAACGCGGTCGAGGCGTCGCCCAATGGCGGTGTTGTACGGGTCACCATGGAGTGTGTGGATGATTGGGTTGTCGTCAGCATAGAGGACGAAGGTCCAGGAATTCCTGAGGAGTACAGAACGTTGACGGGAAGAAAGTTTTTCAGCACCAAGGAACATGGTACAGGGCTCGGTTTAATGATTAGTCACAATATCGTTCAACAGCATCGCGGCACATTGACGATTCACACCGATATGCAACGTGGTGCGCTGGTGCAAATCTCGTTGCCTATATACGGGTCATCCGCGTAAGGCATCGCGCTAGATGTGATATGAAACGAGGACAATTGAAAATGTTCGTTTCCCAAAAGGGGAACTTTGGGTAGCAATGTTTGGACATGATGATGTCATGAGTCAAACATAAGCCTGAGTAATCGGAAGCAACTGACCGACGGCTCAGGCTTTTTATTTTTTAGGAGGTTGCACAGCTCGAATGTGTTCGTATCACATGTCATCGAATGGGTCCACGGCGGATTGGGACAAACTTGAGTCTTATAATTTGTACCAATTATTACAGGACTTATCCATCCCGATTGTGCAACACGTCCGGACGGCGCTTGCGGTCATTGGTGATGGCGCAAAGCGTATGCATTCGGTGGTTGTGTCGGACAGTCGGTTAGGGAAAATCATCGAGACGTGTGCGAAGTTGGATAGTGTGGTACCCAAAATCGCGGAAGCGTGGTTTGATTTTTGGGATTCACCAGTGGAAGCAGGGACGGCGCTGGAACAGCGGGCGAGTGTTCTGCGGCAGATATCTGAGTGGGTTCTTGACATGGATAGGGTAACGCTGGATGTTGCAGATCATTTTCGAGCGCAATTCGCGGAGGACCTTTTGGTCATGACGATGGAAATGAGTCGGATTCGGCGTATGTTTGCGTATTACTGCGATCTCTATGACGAGTTGCGCATTAGTTTGAGTGTGCATGAAGCTTGTTCGCCTTTGGATGATAGTCGAGGTGGGGCGGATAGATTGTGAGGGGAATTGCGGTAGGCTGACAAACCACGAATCGTCACATGGAATAAATATACATATGACCATCGCGTTTGGTAAACACTATGTCCAGAAGGACATGTTACGAGGGGTACGCGCATGAATTCACCATTCGGGGCCAGATCTGGGCAGCATCCAAATCAGCAAATTGCCAACTATATCGGGAAATTGCTTCGTGACACGTTTGGGAAAGGACCGGAAACGGTTCAGGTGGCCACGGGATTTACGTTTTTTACCGTGTATTTGCGCAATTTTATGTCGCCCATGGAGAAAGTGCTGATGGAGAATGATCAGGAGGAAACGGTGTACGAGCTCCGGCTCAATTTGGTGCGCTCACTGTTTCCCGAAATTCGTACGTATGTTGAGATGGTCACAGGGGTGAAGCTCCGAGAGTTTTATTGTGACTGGGGGTTCCAAAATCAATCCGGTATGTTGGTGGGTATCAGTGAAGACCCATTTCCAAATTCCGAGTCATTTCGGGAGATTTACGAAGGTAAAGAGCAGGTGGAGCGGGAGATTGTCCGAATCAGTCAAGAAATTCAAAAGCCGCCGGAAGAAATCTACTCCTGTATGTTGAATCCGAGGACGCTGTTGATTGTCCGCAACGGTTTACTTGTGCGCATCGAGAAGGAATTTTTGCGACTTGGACAAGCGCCGTTGTTACGGCGCGTGAAGGCAAGGTTGGAAAAGACATACTTGCATAACAGCGAGTATTTCCAAGAATACTTAAGTCAACGTGTGATGGACTCGTTTGTGGATTGGGATTTCGAACGGGATAAAAGTGTCATCGTTATGATGTTAAATCAGAAGCCATCGCCAGGGAAGGGGGAGCGTCTTCTCGGCGATTAAGACATTTCGTAAGAGATGTCGACAGAATGCAGTGTTTGTATGGGCTGATGCCGTGTGACAAATTGCTTCACAAAAGCTATTAAGTGTTGTCGCGAAAAGCGGCGCCAGCCTTGAATTTCTTTGTGTTGAATAACTTTGTTAATCATTTTAAAGTAGCGTCAGAAAGCGATTTCAGGTAAAGGGGGGTTCACGCATGGCGAGTCAAGCAATACCACAGTCAGTTGTCCGCAGCGGTAAAACGCGTGCTGCTATGCAGCGTTTTGGCGGTTTTCTCGCTGGTATGGTGATGCCTAACATTCCAGCGTTTATTGCATGGGGATTGATTACGGCCTTTTTTATTCCTACAGGTTGGACGCCGAACGCGCATATTAATCAACTGGTAACGCCATTCGTAAGCTTTTTGATTCCTATTCTCATTGGTTTCACGGGAGGCCGATTGGTGGCCGGGAATCGGGGAGCTGTAGTCGGTGCGATTGCCACGGCTGGGGTCGCGGTGGGTTCTTCGCAACCGATGTTTATTGGTGCCATGATTTTAGGGCCACTTGGTGGCTATCTGATTAAGCAATTCGACAAACTTATCGAGGACAAGATTAAGGCCGGCTTTGAAATGTTAGTGAACACCTTCTCAGCTGGTATACTCGGCGGCGGTCTAGCCGTTTTGGCTTTTCTTGTCGTACAACCAGTCATGGATGCTGTATCTACTGCGCTAGGTGCAGCAGCATTGTGGATTACGTCCATTCATTTGCTGCCGTTAATTGCAATCTTTATTGAACCTGGTAAGGTCCTGTTCCTAAATAACGCGATTAACCATGGTATTTTGGATCCGATTGGACTCCAGCAAGCAAAACAGACCGGGAAGTCCATCTTCTTCCTCTTGGAAACGGACCCAGGCCCGGGCCTCGGAGTTTTACTTGCGTACTGGTTCTTCGGGAAGGGAACAGTGAAGCAGTCTGCGCCGGGTGCGGTTATCATTCAATTTTTTGGTGGCATTCACGAAATCTATTTCCCGTACATCTTGATGAAGCCCATTTTGATTTTGGCTGTCATCTTTGGTGGAATGGCTGCTGACGCGACGTTTATGGTGTTACATGCCGGTCTTGTGGCGACGGCTTCGCCGGGTAGTATTATCGCGGAAATGGCGATGGCGCCGCGCGGTGGATACCTTCCGATTCTGGCAGGCATTTTTGTCGGTGCGTTGGTATCATGCCTGATTGCCTCGTTCTTCTTAAGCCGTTCGAAGGACGAAATGAGCGACGATGCGCTGTCTATGGCAAAGAGCCTTGTGCAGGATATGAAGGCGCAGAGCAAAGGCCAGGCAGTGGCAGGTGCCGCGCAAGCTAGTGCGCCAACGGCCGTACAGGAGACGAAGGAACTGACGAAAGTGCCTGACCGTGTCGTGTTCGCATGCGAGGCAGGTATGGGATCTAGTGCAATGGGTGCATCCATATTGAAGAAGCGTTTGCGGGAAGCGGGCTACGATATACCGGTGGACCACTTGCCTGTGAACCAGTTGCCTTCGGATGCACAGGTTGTATTTACCCAGGGAAGTTTGTCCGCCCGCGCCCAGCAGGTGGCACCGCAAGCAAAGATTTATATTGTGGAAAACTTCCTCGACAAGAGCACGTATGACCAACTGGTCAATGACTTGAATGAGCTCAAGTAAAAGCTGGGATATCCATGGCTAAAAAACTTACAGAGAGACAAAAGTATATCCTCTCCGTCATCTTGGAAGCGAACGATGGCGTGGATACGCATGATTTGGTACGCCGACTGGAAGTCAGTCGGCGTACCATTCAACGTGACATGAGTGCCATTCAATCGTATGTGGCTCTGTTCCACTTAGTCGTTCGTATGGATTCAAAGGGGATTTCTGTGGAGGGTGACCCTTCTGACATTCGTCGGATGGTAGAACAAATTGGGAAAATACCGCCGAAGTTGCCGCTTGCGCCGAAGGTTCGGGAAGCGCGTGTGGCACTGGATTTGCTGATGGAGCAGGGGCCATCGAAACTTGGCTATTTTGGGAAGCAACTTCATGTGACATCCGCGAGTTTAAGTCAAAGTCTGGACGACATTGCGGATTGGCTGAACGCGCACGGCCTTTCGCTAATCCGTCGACGGGGATATGGTGTCGAGGTGCAGGGGAATGAGGAAGCGCGACGGGAGGCAATTGCCGAGCTCGTCTATGAGCAAGTTTCGCTCTCAGATTTAATGACTTTATTTCGCCAAAACACGCATGGGGCCACAGATCATCCGTTTGTTTTGTGGTTCTCGAAATGGTTTGACGTGCAGCAAATCGCACAAGTGCGGGATGTCCTCAGGGAGGAACTCGCAGCATCCAACCCGCCGCTCGACGAGGCGGCTTTTTACGGATTTATGCTGCATGTGTTGTTGACGATTTCACGGATAAACAGTGGGGCTTCACTACCGCCGCCAGAGAATGCTACCGTCGATGCATCGCAAGACGTCCAGACCTGTCTGCGGATTATTCGGCGCTTCGTCCAAGGCAACGGAGATGTATCAGGAGAAGCCCAATATCTAGCGAAGCATCTTCGGGGTGCCAAGGTTCTTATGACCGAGGAGAACCGCATGTTGCCCTTGAATCTGACATCCATGGATTTGGCATACCGCATGGTGCGGTATTTGGCCAAGGCGTTGGATATGCCATTGGCTGGGGATAGGGGTCTGGTTGTCGGGATGGCACAGCACCTGGAACCAGCCATTCATCGCATGATGACAGGGTTACACATCCGCAATCCGCTGCTGGAGGAAATTAAGCGTCGATACGAAACTTTGTTCCACGCCATGCGGGCGGCAAGTCATTCGGTTTTGGGGCCCTATGGTCTAGAAGTCCCAGATGCTGAGGTCGGGTATTTAACGATGCATCTTGGCGCATCGTACGAGCGGCTCAGGGCACAACGCGTATTTCGGGTGCGGATTGTCTGTCCAAACGGAATCAGCTCCGCAGAACTGTTGGCGAGCCGGTTCCGGAAAGAGTTTCCACAGGTCAAAATCGTCGGTCTTGGTTCCCTTCATGATTCGGCCGATGTCCAGTGCGACTTAGTCGTCTCCACGGTCCCCATACACCAGCAGGGCGTGCCCGTGGTCACGGTTTCCCCGTTCCTGACCGACGAGGAAGTGGCGCAGATAGAGTCGGTATTGGAGGAACTTGAGGCGGACAGTTCACCGATGAAAAGCGGTGTGTTGGAACCTGCCTTGGCTGAGTCGAAAGCGCCTTGGTATGAGGCGGCGTCACAAATGAGTGAGCGGGTACAGATTCGTCGCGTTTCTGCGAAAAGTATTCGTGAGGTCATTGAAAAGATTGTGGACGATATTTGGTCAACCGGGGACACGAACGACAAAACGGCTCTGATGGATGCGATTTTGCAGAGAGAACAGTTAGGCAGTATTGTTTTGCCGGGAAAACGACTCTCTGTCTTGCACGCTCGAACGCACGCTTTGTCTCAGTATCAGGTGGCCATTTATCGGTTAGCGGAACCGTTTACGGTTCTAGGTGTTGCAAAGAGAGAAGAACCGGTTGATACGGTTCTCGTGTTATTAGCTCTTTCCAACGAGTCAGTCACGAACATTCGATTGTTTGGCATGTTGAGTTCCGCACTCGTCATGGACGACGATTTGGTGGACATACTGCGTAACGCGCCGATTTCTGTCGTGCAACAGCGGATTCGTCAAGTGATGTATCAAACAGAGGAGTGAATCAATATGAACATCCTTCAACCATCAAATGTCCTTTTGCAAGTCAAAACAGAAAATAAGACAGACGCGATTCGTCGGGTTGGACAGGCGCTCGTTGACAATGGTTATGTGGAGGCGCCTTATATTGAGGGTATGTTGAAACGCGAAGAGTCGATGACCACATACATTGGTAACCAAGTTGCGATTCCGCACAGTATGCCAGAATATGTGCAGCACATTTTGCACTCAGGTATTGTCGTCGCGCAATATCCGGACGGCGTGGATTTTGGCAACGGCAACATTGCAAAATTGGTAATTGGTATTGCTGGCCGCGGTGAAGAGCACATGGAGGTACTCTCACAGATTGCAACGGTCTGTATGGAAGAGGAGAACGTTGAGAAGTTGGTAAAGGCACAGTCCGCGCAAGAGGTCATTGATGTGATAGGTGAAACCTTATGAAAAAGGCCCTTCACTTTGGTGCCGGGAATATCGGTCGTGGATTTATCGGATTGCTACTTCATCAGGCGGGCTATGAAGTCGTTTTTGCCGACGTGGTGCCTACATTGGTTGAGCAGTTGCTCGCTGAGAAGGCCTATCGTGTAATTACGCTGGATGACGATGTGCAAGAGGAGCGAGTAACCGGCGTTCGCGCTTGTTTGCTGGACTCAGATGCTTGTCGACAAGAAGTCATTGATGCGGATGTCATCACCACTGCTGTAGGGTTAGGAAATTTGGGTGGGGTTTCTGCCGTGATTGCAGATGGGCTTCGCTTGCGAAAAGAACAGAAGCAAGAAGCGCCAATCAATATTCTCGCATGTGAAAACGCGATTCGCGCGACTTCTCAATTAAAAGAGAGGGTATTGGCGCGCGTCGACGATTCGTTGCGCGAATGGATTGATACGCATGTGGGTTTCGTGGATGTGGCCGTAGATCGCATTGCACCCAATCGGGAAGGGTACGCCACCCAGCCGCTCGACTGCGTAGTTGAAAGGTTTTTTGAGTGGGATATTGAAGAACCTGCGTTGAAGGGAACCCTTGATATTCCTGGGGCGACTTTCGTGCAGGATCTGAATCCGTTCTTGGAACGAAAATTATTTATGCTCAATGGCGCGCACGCAACTGCCGCCTATGCTGGATTCTTTAAGCACTATCGCACGGTCCTTGAGGCGATGCAAGATGCGGAAATTGCATCGTTGGTTGCAGACGTGCAGATGGAAGCAGCTGAGGGTCTTAAACATCGCTATCCAAGCTTGTCGCTTGACATGTTGCGGACGTATGCGCAGGCGGTTCGCGCAAGGTTCCTAAACCCGCACATCCAAGATGATGTAGCGCGGGTGGGGCGGGATCCGCTGCGCAAACTCTCTGCTGACGATAGACTTGTGGGGCCTCTGCGGCTGGCTCTTGCGGCCAAAGTGAAGACACCTGCATTGATTCGCGCGATTGCGTTTGGGTTTCATTACAACAATCCAAGTGATGAAGCGGCGTCAAAGATTCAAGCGGAAATTCAGCAATTTGGGATTGAGAATACGGTGAAGCGTATTACCGGTCTTTCGGAATCTTCGATTGTCGATGCGATTGCAGAACAATATCATGCACTGCTCCGCGCCTCGCACTCGGACGCCACGCATGGAAATGAGGTGTGATTGTGGGTCGTCGATATCATGGTGTTGCAGCATCTGATGGAATTGCGATTGCTCCTGTCTTCGTGGTGAACGCTGCAGTGAAGAATGTCGAAAAGCGCGAAGATGTGACGGTTGAACAAGAGTTATCCAAGTTAGAAGACGCTATTGCGCGGACGAAAGCTGAACTACAGCAATTGTACGAGACCGCGAATCAAAAACTGGGCGCCTCACATGCACAGATCTTTGTTGCGCACCTTCAGATTCTGGATGATCCAGAGTTTGTTGGCGCCATCCAAAGTACGATGCAAACAGAGCACGTGAATGTGGAGTATGCGCTGACCAGCGTGACAAGCCAACTTGTCGCGATCTTTGAACAGATGGACGATGAATATATGCGGCAGCGTTCATCGGACATTAAAGATGTCAGCCAGCGTGTGCTGGGTCATCTGCAAGGAACGAGTCGCGCATCTTTGGCGGCCCTTGAAGAGCCTGTCATCCTTGTGGCAGAGGATTTAACGCCTTCTGACACCGTCGTGCTCGACAAAAACTTAGTACACGCATTCGTCACGGACGTCGGGGGCAGGACGTCGCATTCGGCCATTATGGCAAGGTCTCTTGGCATTCCTGCTGTGGTTGGACTTGGGGAGATCAGCCAAGCTGTTGAACCTGGGATGACGGTTATTGTCAATGGCTTGGACGGTGAGGTCATTGTTGACCCGACACCTGACGAGCTGGCGATGTATCGACGTCGGATGGAAGAGGACGCGAATCAGCGACAACAGCTGCAGGCGTTAAGATTTGAACCGACGGTTACGACAGACGGACATCAAGTGGAGTTGGCCGGCAATATTGGCGGGCCAGCAGATGTGGACAACGTACAGGAAAATGGCGGAGAGGGGATTGGGCTGTTTCGGTCAGAGTTTTTGTACATGAACCGAAACGCCGCTCCGACGGAAGAGGAACAGTTCCAAGCGTATCGTGAAGTGGCAGAGCGGATGGCCGGAAAGCCTGTCGTGATTCGCACGCTAGATGTCGGTGGAGATAAGGAAATCCCGTATCTCGATTTACCGAAAGAGAGCAATCCGTTTCTTGGCTATCGCGCCATTCGGGTTTGTTTAGATACACCTGAGTTATTTAAAACGCAGTTGCGCGCGATTTTACGGGCATCCCACTATGGCCATATCAAATTAATGTTCCCGATGATTTCGAACGTAATGGAAATCCGGCAGGCGAAGCAACTTCTGAAGGCGGTTCAATCGGAACTTCGCGATGCGTCGATTCCTTTTGACGAGCAGATGGAAATTGGCATTATGGTCGAAATTCCGGCGAGCGCCGTCATCGCTGACGTATTGGCGCAAGAAGTCGATTTCTTTTCAATTGGTACCAATGACTTGATTCAATACACGATGGCCTGTGACCGCATGAACGACCGGATTACGCACCTGTATCAGCCGTATCATCCGGCCATCTTGCGGTTGGTAAAAATGGTTGTCAACGGCGCACACCAGCATGGCAAGTGGGTTGGCATGTGCGGTGAAATGGCTGGCGACCTGACCGCAGTGCCTATCCTGTTGGGGCTTGGCCTCGACGAATTTAGTATGAGCGGGGGTTCTATCTTGCGTGTTCGCCAGCTGATTCGAGACCTGTCGTACGAGCGTGCACAGGCGCTTGCGGACGAAGCACTCAAGCAAGATAGTCAACAAGCGGTTGAGGAACTTGTTGCAAAATGGTCGTCTCATTGAGAAGGCAGAAATCAATCGGGTTGTTTGACAAGGGGAATGGATAGCCATTCCCCTTTAGCGTTCGGTCACCGGTCTCTACGAACGTTGTGAGTCGGTGTGTTTTCGTATATCCAGATTCATGACAGGGCAGTGGTATAGTAGCCATGGGTAGATTAGAAAGTATCATGTAGGGGGCCAGGAGCGTGCGGTTGTTTGATAACCTATCTCAACTTCGCAAAATTAACAACTTGAACGACATCGAATTGGAGGCTTTGCGAGTGGAGTTGGCGCACCGATTTCCGGTTTTCCTTGAGGTGCAACAGGAAGTGGCATTCTTGGCGACAATTGAACAGGCTGTACAGCAGTTTTACCAAGGGCAAAAGGACACCGCCCTTTAGTTTGCTTTAGCGCGGAAGGAGGATTCGTATGGCACGTCTTGCAGCTGAACAATTATCCGTCCGCTATGGTGCACAGCGCATTGTCAGTGAGCTCAATCTCGCAATTCCGGATGGAAAGATTACGGCCTTGGTCGGCGCCAATGGTTCTGGGAAATCGACGATTTTGAAGGCGATGGCGAGATTGTTGAAACCGGACGGCGGAACCGTATACCTCGATGGGAAATCGCTTCTGAAGATGGACTCCAAGGAGGTCGCCAAGCAGCTGGCCATGCTGCCCCAAAATCCCGTTTCGCCGGACGGACTTACCGTTAGTGAACTGGTCTCTTACGGTCGCTTTCCATATCAGAGGGGTCTCGCGACCAGTACGCGGGAAGATCAGGGGATGGTTCACTGGGCACTTTCGGTGACGGGGATGTTGCCGTTCGCGGCGCGCCCGATAGAGCAGATGTCCGGTGGTCAGCGGCAGCGTGCTTGGATAGCGATGGCTTTAGCGCAAGGAACCGATATTTTGTTTTTGGACGAGCCTACCACATTTCTGGATATGGCGCATCAGTTGGAGGTGCTTCAACTTCTCGATAAGTTAAATCGCGAAGAGGGAAGAACGATTGTCATGGTGGTCCACGATTTGAATCACGCTGCCCAGTACGCGCACCATGTAGTGGCGATTCGGGACGGACAAGCCGTGTATAACGGAACGCCAGAGGAAGTCATCACCGAAGAGATGCTCCGGCAAGTATTCGGGATTCTGGCGGACGTGGTGATAGATCAGAGGACGGGGGTGCCGTTGTGTATCCCATATGGGTTGGTTGACGGCTCGGAAGAATCCCCGGCGTAATCCTTGGCCGCTGTCATTGCGCCTTGTTTTGGCTGCCTTTCTGGATCACGATCCAGCTCTTTCACGTGGGTTAGTTGCAGCTAATCATTGCTATTAGAGATATCAAACACTATAATAGGCCTCGTAATGTTGACTAGAGCTGTCAACATTACACCACGTGAAGGGTCAAGATGGGGAGTGTATCGCGATATGATGAAGGCGTTCAAGCCGTTTATAGTAGCTGGTGCAGTGGCTTTGTCGATAGCGGGGATGGTGGGCTGTGGTACTGCCGCAACCAATTCGTCGAATTCGTCCACGACGGGCACACAAAATTCTGTGGGGGACGCCAAAGCTGCGCCGCGTGTGATGACGGACGGATTGGGGCATAAGGTGACCATTCCGGCTGACCCACAGCGAATTTGGGCACCCGCGTTGGAAGATCCATTAGTTGCGCTTGGCGATAGCAAGCGGCTGGTCGGACAATACTCCAGCGGCAATGTGGTGGATGATTATTTGCAGAAGTGGTTGAAGGGCTTACCACACATTGACCTCTATGGGAACGGCTTAGATCCCGAGCAGGTGCTAAGTATGAATCCGGACTTGATTTTGCTGTTTGCGGCTGGGCTCGCGCAAAATGGGAAGTATGAGCAGTATTCGAAGATTGCCCCGACCTACGTGTTTAATGTGAAAAGCGGATCTACCGCCCCTTGGCGACAAACGCTACTGACACTGGGGGATATGTTGAACCAGTCGGATAAGGCGAAATCGTTATTGGCGACTTATGACAAAAAGGTGGCCAAGGCCAAAGCAAAACTGCAGCCCGCGGTTGGCAATAAGACGGTGGCTATTATTGAGCCGTCGGGTAAGCAATTGTTTTTGATTGGACCTGGGACCTTCGCGGGTCAAGAGGTATACGGTGATTTGGGATTGACGGCGCCATCGATTGCCAAGGGTTGGGATTCAATCTCCTTTGAAGAGCTCCCCAAACTCAACGCCGACTATATCTTCATGGTGACGGGCAACGACAGTGATACGGAAGAACACGCCTTGACTAGTAATCCAGTATGGAAGGGACTTCCGGCGGTGAAACAGGGACATGTCTACACCGTGAATTATGGGAACTGGATTAACAATGGTGTGATTGCCAATGAATTGACGATTGATGAAGTGGTCAAAGACCTGGCGAATTAAGCCGTGAGAACCTGCCGGGGACCGGGGAGAGGGTGTGGATGGATGCGATTCGAGGAAGCAGAACAGTACTTTCGACTGACGACGAAAGATCAGGAGAATGTCTCATATGAAGTTCGAGTCAATGACCTGGTATCTGACCAACATCAGATGCTACGCTTTCTGGAAATGTATCAATCACAGATTGGCACGACGGATAAGCATGTGCCCGCTGTCGCATTCTGCAAGTGGTTCTCCCTGGTCGCTGCTGGATTTCAGTACTTCGTCTCCGTTGACAATAGTGCCGTCGATTTGTCGCCGGGGAATTTGACGATTCAGGCTTATCCTGTGGGGGACTATACGTTTTTCTCCTAGTATATTGATGTCACGTACTCCAAAGAGTTTTGAGATAAAATTCTCGTAGTGGTCGGGGTACTACGAACCTCTCCTTGGGACCATTGGTTCTCGACTTAAAGAGTGTAGTCCCCGCCTTGCGAGCGTTACGAATGAGCTGGATGTTGAAGGGTTTATACCCTATCTCCGAATCTCAAACTAGGTTGTAGATCGCAAGGTTGTGCGGATCCGACCCATTTGGAGGTACGTGCAATGTATTTTGTTGGTATTGATATTGCTAAGCGTAATCATGAAGCCTGCATGATCGATTCAACTGGGCAGAGCCAAGGCAAGACTTTGCGCTTCCCAAATACTCAGGCTGGAGGCCAGAAGCTCATTCAGTGGATGCAGAATGTCGATCACGATTTGTCATCCACAGAAGTCGCAATGGAGGCCACTGGTCACTACTGGTTGGCTCTACACTCGTTTCTCCGTAAACATGGCATACGGGTGCGTGTCATCAACCCCATTCAGTCGGATGCCTTTCGAAACATGTACATTCGACAAACCAAGAATGACACGAAGGATGCATTCATCATTGCTGAAGTGTTGCGCTTTGGACGATACAGTACGACAGAACTCGGCAGTGATGAAATTGTTGCCTTGCGTCAATTGAGCCGATTCCGATTCAGTCTGGTAGACTCAATTTCAGACCTAAAGCGACAGGTCATCAGCGTGCTAGATATGCTGTTTCCCGAATACGAGCGACTCTTCTCAGACCTATTTGGTAAGACGTCCTCCGAATTATTGATGGAATACACAACACCGGAAGAGATCCTTGCCGTAGATACAGAAGAACTGGCGGCCTTCATTGCCAAACATAGTCGGAACCGTCTCGGACTGGACAAAGCGGAAGAACTCAAATCTGCCGCTGCTGCGTCGTTCGGCATCGACACAGCACTGGACGCGTATCGACTGCAATTGCGCCTGCTTCTCCAGCAGATTCGCTTCACAGAGGAGCAATTGGATTCACTGAACAGTGAGATCAAAAAGCGTCTCGAAGCCGTGGATACCAACCTTGTCACAATTCCAGGTATAGGTCCCGTCTTGGCTGCTGCCATTCTCGGTGAAATTGGCGATATAGCCCGATTTCCAACTGGCGTAAAGCTCGTTGCATTCGCCGGAATTGACCCTACAGTGCGTCATTCAGGAGAATTCACCGGAACGCGCAACCGAATGTCCAAACGTGGCTCACCTTATTTGCGCCGAGCCATCTGGCTTGCCGCAAGTGTCGCGAAGGTACACAGTCCAATTCTCAGAGATTTTTACGAACAGAAGCGGGCTCAAGGGAAACACCATTTAGCTGCAACCGGCGCCGTGGCGCGTAAATTGACATACATCATTCATGCCGTCTTACGGGATAAAAAGCCATACGAGCCAATCGCGTAAACCGAACGTCCCGTCTGAATATTCACATCAAGTCTGCTTCTGACAGGCTTATATAGATGCGTCCAAAAATCACTTCCCTTCATTGTTCTTAGAACTCAATTGAGTGCTTGACATTAGATAGCTGGTCTTTAAGGTTCATCGGGATATCGTGACGCGCGCACCTGCAGATGGCGCGCAGCGCAATGTTTGGCGTGAGCGCGCGTTCGCCGCGTTCTACGGAGATACGGTGCGTCCGGTTATCGACAGATTGGCTGAGCAGGCAGGTATCGGGGCAGGCCAACTTTGGGGGCAATTCCCTCCCAAGTTGATGTGGTTTATCGATGTCGTCAGCAAGGAGATAGACGGTGGTGCGGAACAGCGAATCGAGGCGGATTACCAGTATCTCATCTCCGGGGTGGACCCGCGCGTATTTGGCCGCAAGCGGAATCCGTTTGCCATCCGGTGGAAGACTGTGGAGAGTATGGAAGATCCAAAAAAGCAGGTCTATCTACAACCGACGTGCTGCATGAACTATCGTTTAGAGGGTATTGATTACTGTTATACGTGCCCGCGATTGACGGAGACAGAGCGCGCGGAGCGGAGGGAAGCTTTTCGATCCGCCAATTGCCACCAGACCAATATATAGGACGGACGTGACCATGAACGATAGCGCCAAAGTGATAAACAATCAGCCCCAGGCTGTGTCCAGACCTTTGATTGCAATGCTTGTCCTCGTTGGTGGACTGGTTGTGCTTGTTGTATCCTTCGCGGTGTCTATTTCTGTTGGGGCGGATATGATACCGCTGTCGACAGTATGGGGCGCCGTTTTTCATTTTCACGCACAAGAGACGCAAGATCAGGTGATACACTACCTCCGCCTCCCGCGTGCAGTCGCGGGCGTGTTCGTCGGTGCGGCACTCGCCGTGGCAGGCGCGCTGATGCAGGGAATGACGCGTAATCCCTTGGCTGATCCCGGGTTGTTAGGGATCAATGGCGGATCGGAATTTATGTTAGCCCTTTCCTTTGCGTTGTTTCCCAAACTTTCATTTGCCTATTTACTGCTGTTATCGTTTGCTGGCGCAGGCATCGGCGCAGTGCTTGTCTATGGATTAGGCGCGTTGTCGCGAGGCGGCTTGACCGCCGTAAGGTTGACGCTTGCGGGGGCGGCCATCAGTGCGTTGTTAGTCGCACTGAGCCAAGGCATCGCGCTGTATGGTGGACTGAGTCAGGATCTCACGTATTGGCTTGCGGGCGGGATGTCTGGTACCAACTGGGTACAGGTTGAATGGTTGATTCCATGTGTGATAGTCGGCCTCATCGGCGCCATGGTCGTCTCTAAATCTGTGACGGTGCTGAGCCTTGGCGAGGAGGTGGCTACTGCGCTCGGTCAGCGCACGAACATGGTGAAACTGGTATGTACGTGTCTTGTGCTCATCCTGGCGGGCGCTTCGGTGACGATAGCCGGTCCGATTGGATTTGTCGGTCTCGTCGTACCGCATATTGCGCGTTACTTCGTCGGTGTCGATTATCGATTGATTATCCCGTGTGCTGCGGTGCTTGGGAGTTTGCTCATCGTGCTGTCGGATATCGGCGCCCGGATGATTCATCCTCCTTACGAGGTGCCGCTCGGCGCTGTGATTGCGTTGGTCGGTGTCCCATTCTTTCTCTACCTGGCGCGGCGTGACAGGAGGGGACTGTGATGCAGATGTCCACCGCAGATGGGATGACACACAAACGAGTGACCCGGGCGATCACGGTGATGCTCGTTGTCAGCGTGCTCATCATGATTGTCTTCATTATCAGTATGGACACGGGTCCTATTCGGATGGCGCCGGGGGAAGTCATTCGGACGGTATTCGGAGAAGGAACAGCCAAAGACCAGTTGACGCTTTTTGATTTTCGCCTGCCGCGCATTGTTATCACAATTTTGATAGGAGCGGGCTTGGCGGTATCCGGGTGCATTTTGCAGGCGGTTACGCATAATCCGCTGTCTGATCCCGGCATCCTCGGCATCAATTCGGGGGCAGGGCTTGTTGTCATTTTATATACGCTGTTTTTTCCCAACGTGCAAAGCACCTTTGCGTTGCCGTTTTTGGCGTTCTTTGGCGCGCTGCTGACGGCCATGCTGATTTACGCGCTCGCCGCGAAACGCCGTGAGGGATTATCCCCGACGCGTGTCGTACTGGTGGGCATTGCGATTGCCGCAGCTATTAATGCCGCGATGATGGTGCTCGAAATGCTGTTAGACCCGCAGAACTTTCAGTTTGTCGCCACGTGGCTGGCCGGGAGTATTGTCGGGACGGATTGGACGTACGTACTCGCTTTATTGCCGTGGATTATCGGCTTATTGGCGTTTACCCTCTATAAATCGCGCGTGTTGAATGTGCTAAGCCTGGGTGATCAGCTCGCGACAAGTCTGGGTGCCCCGGTTGAGCGGGAAAAGCGACTGCTCTTAGGCGTCGCGGTCGCACTTGCAGGGGCTTCTGTGGCCGTGGGTGGCGCTATCTCGTTTGTCGGCCTGGTGGGGCCCCATTTAGCGCGGCGGTTGGTGGGCACGAAATATGAGTTTTTGGTGCCTGCGTCGGCATTGACAGGTGCTTTACTGGTCATTTTGGCCGACATGTTGGCAAAGTGGGTCTTACAGCCTACGGAAATTCCGACAGGAATCGTCGTGGCGGTGATTGGCGCACCGTATTTCCTGTACCTGCTCGTTCGCTGGAAATAGCGTGCTCAGCCAACCCTGTTGTCGTCTTTGACGGGGTTGGCTGGTTGGCAGCGTTCTAGCACCCGCCGCACGCTCACTGTTACTGCCTAGCAAATGAACTTATGAATGAACTTCGTATGACTGGATGTCAAGCGACGTGATGAGCGCTGGCGCTTGCTCCTGGAATTTCATAAAAGCGGGCTGCTTTGAGTGGGTGTCGAGGTGTTCCTTGGTTTCCCATTGTTCGACGAAGAGGAAGTCGTTTTGTACTTCGGTATCTTCGTAGAACCGATAACTCAGGCATCCGTTTTCGGTGCGGGTGGCTTCGATTAGCCCTTTGACTAGAGATAGCAACGCCTCACGTTTATCAGGCTTGCATTGAACACGTGCATGAACGATGATCATAGATGTCCCTCCGAATGTTTGATACACTGCAGCATGTACCATTTTCGCAATTCTATTGCTACTTATCCAGCATCCCACATGAAGCACTGTGCGTATACTTCCCATGGTTTCAATCTCTCTTCAACATTGTACCGCTAGGATGGTTCTTGGGGAGCAGGGTCAGAGCGTATGTAGATACCGGGCAAAGGAGGCAGATTGGTGGCAAAAAAATATCTGTACGAGATAGACTTGATGCGCGCATTTATTATGCTGAGTGTGCTATCCGTACACACGACGTCATTTTTTAGCGATTTAATTCATGCCGACGCGGGTGCAACTGCACTGACGCTAGGTGCACTGATCACCTCGCTGCATTACACGCGCGAGGCGTTTATGTTTATTACAGGACTTGTTTTATTTATCACCTATTATCGGCGGCCGATGTCCGTCGTGACCTTCTGGAAAAAGCGATTTCTACTCATTGTGATTCCATATGTCGTTTGGACAATCGCCTATATCGTCTTTAAGGGCATGTTAGATCCTGATTTCAATTGGTCTTTGCTATCGCTACTTGCTGGAATCAAACACTCGCTCATGACAGGTGACCAATACTTCTTGTATTACGTGGTCGTATCGATGCAATTGTATGTGGTGTTTCCACTGCTTTTATATGGGTTGCGCAAATTCGAGCGCTACCACCTCCACATTTTCATCGGCAGCTTTGTGATTCAATTGGGTTTGATGGCGTTGAACAAGTTTGTTCTTCAAGGGATGAGTTATTCCAATCTGCCATATGTTTTGGCAGAGATAGATAAATACCGCGATAGATTTATTTTGACGTATCAGTTCTGGTTTATCGCAGGTGGCATAATTGCTTGTCACTACGAACGAATTCGGGGCTTTTTCGACCACCATGTTCGCGCACTCCGCATCGCTCTTGTGGTGGGCCTCATCGTCTTGTGGGGACATTATCTGTTTGACCGCCTGGTTCTTGGCGAGCCGGAGAGTCTCGCTGAGTTGGTGCTGCAGCCGATTATGATTCCGTATAGTTTGCTGGCGGCTGCTAACATGTGGTACGCGGGCGTCCAGTGGGCACGCCGGCGTGAGCGTCCGGGATGGCGTTCGTTCAGTTGGTTCGTCAAGGTCGCGGCCAACGCTTCATTTGGAATCTTTTTGTTGCAGCCATTTCCGCTGTATTACATGGAGTGGACGGTACATCATATCAAAAACCTGGGCATTCCCAATTGGTTGTACTTTAGTCTACTGCCGTTGTCGATCTTGTTTGTCTACTTTTCGGCGATGTTTATCGCGCATTGGCTCGGTAAAATTCCTATTCTCTCTTACGTGGTGGGGCGCAAGGCGCGCTTTTCGCAACGACGACTGGGACAGGTGCAAAGTTCGATGTAATCGCGTAGCGCAGCCACCCATTTGGGTGGACTGCGCGAGGGTCGATTCAACAAGGAGGATGCCTGGTTTTTCAAGCAGCAACTTGGCAAGGAGTTCCGCGAGTGCATCCGATGGTGTAGCCGCTCACACTGCTTGTCGGCAGATGGGCTGCATCGTGCCGCCTAAGGTGGCATAGCATCTTGTCGAGGATTGTCGTATGATTCTCCTGATTATACCGACAATCATAGGAGGAGCGCATAAAAGAAGAGAGACTTCACAGGGTTGCAGCCCTCATCTCTCTTCTCCCCGTGGAACACGTGTAAACGCGTTCCATATGCAATTACCATGCGCACTTATCGTATATGAAGTCATTCCAAGATGTCCAGTCCTATCTTGATTTTTGCGAGCAGGGAGATCTCTCCGCCATACGTCCCCAATCGTGTTGCCACTGTCATGCCGAGCGACCGATGAATCGGCATGGTTCCTTCAAACGGTTCGTCTGGTGCCAGGACAGTGAAACTGTTATCCCTGCCTATCGATTTCGGTGTCCAATCTGTCTGAGGACAGTGAGTGTCGTACCCACCTTTATTGGTCGGTACGAACGGTGTACGTGGGATGTCCAGGAAGATGTACTGCAAGCCGTGGATGAAGCCTGTTCATGTGAACAAGTGGGTAAAATGATCCTTCCACCCACAGGCCCGCTGTCACCCCGCACGGTGTGGCGGTGGACAAAGAAGTGGCGTGCGTGGATGAACGACCTCGAACCCCGATTTTGGTCATACGTTATTCAACTGAATCCCTTCTTACGGATTCCCCGCGGTCGCGACCACCCCGCAACGCAATTTGCGCTGTTCCGGCAGACTTGGAGGCAAGTGACGTCAACGTGCGTGAGCATTCGTCTACTCCATGCCCTATTCCGGATAGCAACGCTGGGCGAAATATTTAATGATTGAAGTCCCCCACAAAATGTGTCTATGGAACCCATCTCCACTCTCTCCGAGAATGGAATCATCTCGAGATTTGAGGAGGAGTTGTGAAATGGAACCGGTTTTGAGGGAGAAAATTGCAGTCTTTCGGTACAGCCTGATTGCGCCCGTCGTGAGTCGACAGACGCCCCTGACACCCAGGTGAATTAAGTGCGTTTCTGAAGGAGGTTAGCCAGTGCGATTATGACATTCCGGGCAGTACGTGTCAACATCGGCTGTAAAATCCCCAATAACAGCGGAATACAATTCCCCAAAAATAACGGATTCAATTCCCCAAAATCATCGGGATGAATTCCCCACCCTTTGTCGAATTTACGGCACTGTTCACATCGTTGTGGGAGGTGCCACGATGACGGAGAGTGAAAAAATGGAAGTCAGAAGGATGTATCAGGAAGGCGTGAGTATCTCTGAACTCTCTCGAAGAACTGGACATGACCGTAAGACAATTCGAAAGGTCGTCCAAGAGCAGGAGGATGGAAAGAAGCCTTTAGCTGGAACCAAACGAAAAGGCAGTAAGTTGGAGCCCTATAAGCCGTATGTAGAACAGCGGATGCGTTTTGGTGTCCTGAACGCGGAGCGGATTTTACGAGAGATTCGGGAGCAGGGATACACGGGTGGAATCACGGTTCTTCGTGAGTTTATGCACCCGCTTCGCCCCGCTGTCTCTGCCAAGGCAACGGTTCGGTTCGAAACAGGCCCTGGTGAACAGGCCCAGATCGACCTAGGTGCATTCCCGTATATCGACGCCGAGGAGAATCGGCGCACGTTATGGTGTTTTGCCATGGTTCTATCCTACTCCCGGATGCTCTATTTGGAGTTTATCAAAGCGTCAGACCAACTGCATATCCTACAAGCCCTGCGCAATGCGCTTGAGTTTTTTGACGGGGTGCCAAAGACCATTCTCAGTGACAACTGTGCACCACTTGTTCTATCTAACGACGGACATGGGCACGTAGAATGGCAGCCGGCTTATTTGGATTTCGCCAAGTATTATGGGTTTGTTCCCAAGGCCTGCAAACCCTATCGCAGTCGTACGAAAGGAAAAATTGAGCGCCCGATTCGTTATATCCGCGACAGCTTTTGGCCGACCGCGTTTGTGGACTTGGCAGATGTCAATCAGCAGGCAGTCATATGGAGAGATACCGTTGCCAACATCCGCATCCATGGGACAACGCATGAGCGGCCGCAGTCTCGGTTCCCTGACGAAAAACTGCAGAGGCTGCCGAAACATCGGTATCTGTTGGCGTATAGCGCATTGCGTAAGGTCCTCAACGACTGTCGAATCTCATGGAATGCCAGCCTGTATTCTGTGCCGTGGCAGTACGTGGGAAAAAATGTTCTAGTTCGCACGTTTGAAACGGGCCGTCTACAAATTGAATATGGCGGTCAGGTTATCGCCGAGCATAGTCTCGTGGACAAGCATCAAGTCTCCATCAACCCTGAGCACGTAAAAGGTATCCCCATGGATACGCCGAGGCATTCACGGGGCAAAGTCGCTGGTCTTCAAGTCGAACCCGACGTGGAACAACGGGATCTGGACGTATATGAGCAAATCACGTCAGGAGGGCAATTGCAATGAGCGAAGCATTGTTATTGGCCAAGACGGAAGAATCTTTGTTGGAACTGGGGTTAAAGAAGGCCGCGTCGATTCTCCCAGCCAGCCTGGAGTGGGCTGCGGGAAAACAGGCGACGTATGTCGAGTTTCTGTCTCGTCTGTTAGAGGCAGAGACGGAGGAGCGGTTCAACCGCTACCTCCATACTCGCCTCAGCCTAGCACACTTCCCGTATCACAAGACGTTGGCAGACTTCGATTTTACGTTTCAGCCGTCCATCGACGAACGACAAATCAGGGAATTAGCACAACTGTCGTTCGTGGAGGAACGCAACAACGTCATTCTCCTCGGTCCGCCTGGCGTAGGAAAGACACATTTGGCTGTCGCACTGGGGATGGAGGCCTTGCAAAACCGAATGAGTGTGTATTTCGTCACCATGCAGCGGTTGGTCGCCGATTTACGAAAAGCGCATCAGGAGGGCCGCTTAGAGAAGCGATTGAAGGTGTACATCCAACCGAAACTCCTCATCTGCGACGAGGTTGGTTATCTGCCACTGGACGCGCTGGATGCAGCAAACTTCTTTCGTCTGGTCTCGGAGCGGTATGAACAAGGGGCGATGATTATCACGTCCAATACAAGTTTCACCAACTGGGGGGCCATGTTTGGGGATCAGGTGTTGGCGTCGGCTTTACTTGATCGCTTGCTTCACCACGCGACAACGGTCAACATACGCGGGAATAGTTACCGGATGAAGGCGTTCGTAAACTGCAACATATCCACGGCAACGCTCACCGCGCGCACACCTGAGCGAGTGTCCCAATAGCGGTCGAGGAGGTAAGCGTCAAATTCTCCCCACCTAGCGAGGCTGGGCAAACCCTGAAAGAATGTAGTTAAAACCTTTCAGGAGGTCATGGTCATGACAAAAGCAAATTTGGCACAGTTGCGAGAAACTTGGCAGGAGTGTGTGACCGCGTTCCACAACAGCGGACAAAGTGGCGCAGCGTGGTGTGCCGACCATGGTATCAAGGAACATCAACTCTGGTACTGGGTGCGCCGTTTTCGTGAACTCACCTCAACTCCTTCCTCTTCGCCTGACTTTCTACCAGTGCAAATTCGGGAATCTCTTTCGGTTACGAACACTCCCTTGCTGGTTCGAGTCGGAGCAGCCGCGATTGAAGTGCATCCGGGATATGACGCCCAATTGTTGCTCGACCTAATCAGGACGCTCGTAGGTTCATGCTGAGCAACATCGGTCCAGAGCAGCGAGTCTATCTAGCGTGCGGTGTCACGGATATGCGTAAGAGCATCGACGGATTAGCTGCGTTGGTACAAGCACAATTTCAGTTGGACCCGTTCTCTCCGTGTTTGTTCGTCTTTTGTAACCGTCAACGGGATAAGCTCAAAATTCTATGCTGGCAGCATAACGGGTTCTGGCTATTCTATCGACGATTGGAACGAGGCCGGTTTGAGTGGCCCAATTCGGCCGAGGATAAGACGGTTGTCATTAGCCACCGAGAGTTGAATTGGTTGCTGGACGGATTGTCCCTCAACCAGCAGAAAGCCCATCCAAAGGTGGTGGCACAAACGGTCGTTTGAGTGTCCAGAAGCAGCTATGGATGCGATGGAGGAAATCATTGAAAATCTTGATACGACAAGGATTTCGGGCATGCGTGTCGAAGAAATGGGTATGGAAAATACATCGGTAGAAACCATCGAACAAATAGAAGTTTTACAACGACGCTGCGTGTCCTTGGAGCAAGAGAACGCCGAGTTGAAACAGCAAGTGAACCTGCTGCTTGAGCAACGGCGTCTGGATCGGCAAAAGCGTTTCGGAATGTCCAGTGAGCAGTCAGATGCTGACCAGATGCGGTTGTTCAATGAGGCCGAAGTGGCATCGGATGAAGAACCCGAGGCAGAAGAGCCATCGGTTGAAAACGCGACGCAAAAACAGCGTAAGAAGCAACCTGGACAGCGGGCAGCTATGCTGGCGCACCTCCCTGTTGAGCGGATAGAGTATCGCTTATCGGAAGAGGAACGTGTTTGTCCGTGTTGTGGTGGACTCATGCACGAAATGAGCGCAGAGATACGCCGAGAACTTAAGCATATTCCGGCGCAAACGGTCGTCGTTGAGCGTGTGCAATATGTCTACGGCTGCCGACCGTGTGAGAAGGTTGAAATTCATCCTCCCGTGGTCAAGGCGAGCACGCCACGCCCAGCGTTTCCGGGGAGTTTGGCGTCCCCATCCATGGTGGCTTATATCATGAACAAGAAGTTTGTAGAAGGTATGCCCTTGTATCGGCAGGAACAGCAGTTTACCCGACAGGGCTTAGCCATCTCTCGCCAGACCATGGCAAATTGGGTGGTGGCCGGAGCCACGCGTTGGCTCAGCCCCATATTCGAAAGGCTCCATGAGGAACTACTTACCCAGCGTTACTTACACGCAGATGAGACGACACTGCAAGTGCTGCACGAGCCAGGGCGGGCGGCCGATTCGAAATCATATATGTGGCTGTACCGAAGCGGGCGTGATGGGCCACCAATTGTTCTGTACGACTATCAAGAAACTCGGTCGAAGGAGCATCCGAAGAAGTTTCTTCAAGGGTTCAAGGGGTATCTTCACGTAGATGGATATCCCGGTTACCACGACCTGGAGAACGCCACACTGGTTGGGTGTTGGTCGCATGCCCGTCGCGGCTTCAATGACGCACTGCAGACGCTACCGGCGGCCGAGCAGAAGAAGCCTTCAACCGCAAGGAGCGGGCTTCAATATTGCAACGAGTTATTCAAAATTGAGCGCGGGCTAAAAAACGCCACTGCAGAAGAACGCCGAGCAGGACGGGAAAAGCAAAGTCGACCAGTGCTTGACGCTTTTTCAGCATGGCTTCATGAGCAGAGCGCACTCGTGTTGCCAAAGAGCGCTTTAGGCAAAGCGATTACGTATTGCATCAATCAATGGAGCAAGCTCGTTGTTTTCTTGGAAGACGGGAATCTGGAGTTGGATAACAACCGAAGTGAACGGTCGATTAAACCCTTTGTGATCGGTCGAAAGGCGTGGTTGTTCAGTAATACGCCGCGCGGGGCGAAGGCCAGTGCGATTACCTACAGTTTGGTGGAGACGGCGAAAGAGAATCGCCTCAACCCGTTTGCGTATCTCAGATATCTATTTGAGCAATTGCCCAACATCGACATCAACGATAATGACTCGTTAGATCAGTTCCTACCTTGGTCACCGCGATTGCCTGAGGAAGTACGTGCACCTAAAGGCAAATCATAAAACACGTGATTCCCCGTCTGACATTCAGGCGGGGAATTTTATCGATTGTCATTATTATTGCTACAACCAGCGAAGTCAAGTGTGTGGAGGATTTGACGCTTACTTATATACAATGTTAAAGCACCAGTTATCAAATATACTGGCACTCGCCATTGCCACTGCCATACCCATACTTTACAACTTATGGACTGTTGTAAAGCAACGCCAAGCAGACATCTTAGCCATATTTGCCATGTTCGGTTTTTTACTGGAGTTAGGTATATTGCTTATGCACGGTAGTGAACAGTTACTGTTATTGCGTGGATCGTTCGTCACAGGGGTGCTTGGACTGACGTTCTTGGTATCCTTGTTGTTCCCAAGGCCGTTGATTTACTACTTTGCGATTCGATTTAATTCATCCGAAGAAGGGCGTAACCATTTTTCTTCCCTGTGGAATCATTACGATTTCCGACGCAGATTGCGGATATTAACGGTAGTGTGGGGAAGCGCGCTACTTAGTGGGGCACTGCTTGGAGCCATCCTCGTCTACGCCATTTCCCCAACGGAATTTTTGATTGTCTCTCCGTGTATTACGTATGGGACTATTGGGGTAGCAATTGCATGGACACATTGGTATAGAAAAATGGCGGTGCGAAAGCTGTGAGTGCTCAAATCCAATTCACTGGGGACTTCTGCGGGGATGACTTTTGGATCGACGCGCAGAATCACTGAATCCGGATTGAGGCATACATCCGAACTTGACGGAGTATTTTTTTACGGGTAGGATGTTAAAGGCACTATTCAAATTGAACAAATTTAATCATCTAGGTAGACTTTCAAAAAACCATTTTGGGTTAGTTGACAGTAAACCGACAATTTTCGAAATGCAACGGTTGCGAAAGGGCCGTGCATTTTGAGGTTGTCGGTTTTTTTGTTGAAAAAATGAATTTGATGTCGGTTTTATCCGGTTGACAGGAGGTGCGGGATGCTCGTCACAGCATTTTTCTTATCTCTTACGATTTTGATGTTCAGCGCAGCTGTCATATTGCATCCACGTGTTTCCTTGGGCTTTGTTCGAATTCACGTTGGTATTAGCGTGCTGCCACCGCTGATTGCACTACTGAATCTTGTGACGACAAGTACGAATCGGATCTTTGGTCCTTGGCACCTTGATCCCTTAGCTTGGTTGACAACGTTATTCGTCCTTACAATCGGTTCAGTCGTACAGCGCTATTCGATCCGCCAATTGCTTGGGGATCGAAATTATCGAGGATATTTTACTTTGTTGACACTCACGACGTGTTCCGCTTCGCTTGCTTGGTTAAGCAATGATCTCCGCCTTTTGCTTGTCTGTTGGGGGGCTACGCTCCTTGGGCTGACAATGCTTATCGGGTTGAATCGGGAGTGGCGAATTGCGCGAACTGCGGCTGTGCGTACTGGCCGACTATTTGTACTGAGTTGGATGGTTTTGGCGATCGCGATGACCTGGCTTGCCCTGGTTACGGGACACTGGCAGTTCTCACTTGCGCTTGTCAAAGGCAACATCGCACAACTTGGTTCATGGGAGAGGGTAGGCATACCCCTGTTATTGGTGATTGCAGTGGCAATTCTAGCTGCACAATACCCTTTTCAGCGCTGGTTGTTGGACTCGGTCGTCGCACCGACGCCTGTGTCAGCCGTCATGCATGCGGGTGTCGTCAACGCGGGTGGAATTATCTTGACGCGGTTCGCGCCCGTTTTTACCGGCGATTTGGCTCAAATCCTTTTGATTGTAATCGCCAGTATCTCGGTATTGCTTGGGACCGGAACGATTTTGGTTCAAGTGGATTACAAGCGCCAGTTAGTGGGTTCAACAATTGCGCAGATGGGGTTCATGTTGATTCAATGCGCCTTAGGAGCCTATTTAGCAGCCATTATTCACGCGGTGTTACATGGCCTATTCAAGTCTGCTCTTTTCTTACAAGCCGGATCTGCGGTACATCACAATGAGCCAGCGGATGCGACGACAACGCCAAAACCATCACTTTTATTGAGGTTTGCAGGGCCGGTTTTAGGTCTTTTTGTGGGGATTGGTTTTTGGCGAATGGTCGAAGGTAGAGGTTTTGATATGATTAGCGCTTTACTCCTGGGATGGTCTGTGGCGTTTGCGTGGTCACACCTCGTGACCTTGGGGCTAGGGCGTATTGGGCGTACGGTGGGAATCGTTCTGTTGGCGGGATCGTTAATCGTGTTTGGCCTGATTCTTGCCATCTTCTATGTTCTGTTGCACGGCACCGTTCCCCAAGCAATCCAACCGCATCCATTCGCTGTCTGTTTGGTTTTATTCGTTCTTTTGACCAGCAGTGTGATAGGTGCGTGGTTGTCGCGCCATCCATCTTCTACGTTCTTCTCCGTAGTATATCTTTGGCTGGTACGATTGGGCGAGCCTCATCGCGACTCGGTCGAAAGCCATCCAAAGTATCTTGCAACTAGGCTGTACTCAAGGAGGTAAAGCGCGTTGGATGGAACATTAACATTACAGCAGCAAATGTCAGCATCGGATGTTTTTCATGATAGTTTCACCGATGACATAGATGATGTAGTGCGTTCTGCCAGTCGGGTCATCGTGCCGCTGGGGCCGATTGAATCTTTCGTGGCGCGTAGTCCTTGGGCAGGGCTTGAAGCACAGTCGTTTGAGCAAGTTGCACGGTGGCTCAAAGAGATTCGTGACGTAGATATGTATCCGAGCGCCTCGTTACTGCTAGATGCGAAGAATCAAGGTGAAATTGATTCGAAGTTTCTCGATAAAGGGTTACAACGTTGGCTTGATACACAAGCTCTAAAATTGCCGCGCGATGTTGCGGAACGGTTCTGTCGTGCTGCGCTTCAGTTGGATGACCTGCCTGCCAAGTTATTGGCAGAAGCACGTGTAAAGCGTCTCGCAACGAAATTGAATCATCTCGGGTTGCCTGAGATGAAGCGTCGCTCGCTACAAACATTGAGTTTTCGTTTGCAGCAGCAGCGTGGTGTAGAGGTGGAGCATGATCTGAATCGCCATTTGATTAAGTGGTGCAAATTGTACATTGGTGGATCCCACGCTGCTTGGTCACTGCCAAACCGCTCGGAAGGTTTCTATCAGGCGTGGCACCGTCTTGTACAATACGATCCCGCACTGAACCGCTCACAACGTCAGCTCCTGAAAGGTTGGCCGTCAGAGGCGACTGATGCGTTAAGGGAAGCATTAGCAGCCCTACATATTCCTCCGTCTCAAGTTCAGGAATACCTCGAGGCGCATTTACTGTCTTTGCCCGGTTGGGCGGGAATGATGTTGTGGCACTCGCAACAAACGCTAACAGAGTATTTGGCTGTCCGAATTTCTATGGAATGGGCGTTGATGGAATCTTTCCTGCCTTTACCGGAACAACAATCCGAAGAGCAAGCATTGCTGACTCGATTGATTGCCGCGTGGGCGCATTGGGGGGATTTTCGGGTTGAATCTTGGCTGCAATTATCCGCTGCGGAGCAAAAAGCGCGCCTGACGCTTGCCTATCGTTTTGACGATTTGGTTCGTCGTCAGCTTTGGCTGGAGGCATGGGAAGAAACCTACGAAGAACGATTACAAGAAATGATTCTCTCGAAACGGTCGATAGCCCATGAACAACAGTCTGTTTTAGCTCAATTGGCCTTTTGTATTGATACACGTTCAGAGCCCTTTCGTCGTGCCTTTGAAAAAGCAGGGCCTTTTGAGACGTTTGGTGTTGCCGGTTTTTTCGGGTTACCAATTGAGACGTGTGAACTTGGCCATAAACACAGTCACGCATCCTTACCGGCGATACTTAAACCGCAATATCAAATCAAGGAAGTTGCCTCTCAGGGCGATTTTGAGTCATATCAACAACGCCTACGAGCCGTAAATTCTGTGAAGCAAACGTTTCAAACGATGAAGCAAAACCTCTTGACGAGCTTACTGTTGCCAGAGGTTAGCGGTCCGTGGCTTAGTATGCAGATGTTGGCCCGTAGCTTTTTCCCGCGTCGGGCCGGTCGTGCCCTTGGGAAGCTGGGACAGGAATGGTTGCGAAAACCTTCTACGGGACTTTCGCTTGACTTCGAGCGCATGGAATCGGGATTACCGGTTGGTTTTTCTGAAGAGCAGAAAGTATATTATGTACGGCAGGCACTCAAAATGATGGGTTTGACTGAGAACTTTGCCCCATTAGTCGTTATTTGTGGGCATGGTAGTCAAAGCACGAACAACCCGTATGCCGCTTCGTTAGACTGCGGCGCTTGTGGCGGGGCGTCAGGTGCTTTCAATGCGCGCGTATTGGCAACCCTGTGTAACCAGGCACGAGTGCGGGAAGCCCTTGAACATGAGGGCATCGTTATTCCAGAAGATACGATATTTGTAGCCGCTGAGCATATCACGACGACCAATGAACTGCGCTGGCTGTACGTCCCTAAACTTTCGGAGGCGGCACAAGAAGCGTTTGATCGAATTCGGGCGGCATTGCCAGAGGTCAGTGCACACGTCAACGCAGAGCAATTAGCGCAATTGCCTCATCACGGTGTTCACGTAAAAAAACCGAAGCAAGAAGTACAACGTTTAGCGGAAGATTGGAGTGAGATACGCCCGGAATGGGGACTCGCGCGCAACGCCGCATTTGTGATTGGCACTCGCCGACTCACGAGGGAGTGTAATTTGGACGGGAGAGTCTTCTTGCACACTTATCACTGGCAAGATGATTATGACGGTGCTCTGCTCTCGAATATTATCGCTGGACCGGCGACAGTGGCGCAATGGATAAACCTACAGTATTATGCGTCGACCGTTGCACCCCACTATTTCGGAAGTGGAAACAAAGCCACACAGACCGTGACAGCGGGGGTGGGTGTGATGCAGGGGAACGCAAGTGATTTATTGTTTGGGCTTCCTTGGCAATCCGTTATGAAATCTGACGAAGAGTTTTACCATGCTCCCTTACGGTTATTGGTGGTTATTGAAGCGCCGAATGAATATGTGGATCGACTGATGGAGCATGATGCTGCGTTCCGACAAAAAGTTCAAAATGGGTGGATCCGGCTGGCGGTCGTTAACCCGGCAGGACGATGGGTGATTTGGCCCAACTATGAGCGCACAAGGTAGGGAGTTTATGACGAAATCAAAAGGTACAATTGAGTCCGAAATCAGCAGAGCTTTAACGCAATGGGAGAAAGATTATCTTGGGCGTGGGTCTCTTCAGGTGAAATCGGATATTTTACGGGATATGATCATTGTCACTTTACGCGGTGTCTTAACGCCTGCGGAATATTCTCTTTGTAAGGATAAGGAGGGGTTGATGTCGATAAAAAACATTAGAACCAGTTTGGTGGAATCAGGTGTTGAGGATTTAAAGGACATGATTCTTAACATTACTGGTTTTGAGGTGGTGAGCTTTCACACCGATATTAGCACGCGTACGGGAGAGCGGATTATGGTTTTTCGGCTTTCAAGCGATTTATCAAGCACTTTTTCATAAAAAAACGGGCCGTCTCAAACTTCGAGGCGGTCAAGTCACGGATGCGCAGAATTGTAGCTGAATCTCCGATGGCACGGATATAGAAATTGCGGGAACAGGCGTTTATGTCTCCGAGTTTGATGTTGAAATTTAGGGTGCGTGTGGATCTCACCCCTAAACATCAAACCGTGCTTCTGGCCCTTTCCAGTTGCTCATCTAATTGACGGGCTAGTTCCGGATTTTCGTAGGTAGCAATTTTTGAGTCGATAAGCTCAAGGTTTTTCTGTAACTCTTCAATTTGCTTCACAACTTGCTTGCGGTGTTCTTGAAGCAGTTCCTTTCGCTCGTCGATTGTTTCGATGCCTTGTTTACACCAAGCACTGTACTGTTTGATGTCTTTTATGGGCATTCCAGTGTTTTTGAGGCAACAGATCATGGCTAACCAGTTCAGATCTAACTCGGTGAACGTCCGATTCCCTGACTTGTTTCTTGAGATAAACGGCAACAGCCCTTCTTTGTCGTAATAACGCAGCGTGTGTGCAGACAGTCCGAATTTTTCAGCGACCTCATGAATGGAATAATTCATTTTGCTCCCCCACTTGACTTAGAGTTAACTCGAAGTACTACTCTAACCATAGACCACAGCTTTCGAGTTAGCAAGTGGCTGATGATTGGTGAAGGGGAGAATATGACGATGGAACAAGCACAAAAAATTGCGTTGGTAACTGGCGGCAGCCGTGGGCTCGGTAGGAATTCGGCTATTGCCCTGTCTAAAAAAGGCTTTGACGTGATTGTCACTTACCACTCACGAAAAGATGAAGCTGAATCCGTGGTTAAGGAAATTGAGGGGAACGGCCAAAAAGCTGCGGCGCTGCAATTTGATGCGGGTGACGTTGCCTCTTTTGATGCATTCATCTTGCGATTGACCGATGTGCTGAAAGAAAAGTGGAATACAGAACAGATTTACGCACTGATTAACAATGCGGGATTTGGAATACACAGTTCGCTTGCGGAGACTACGGAGGAGCAATTCGACAGCCTGATGAATGTGCATTTAAAGGGCGTGTTTTTCTTGACACAAAAGTTGCTTCCTCGCATTGCGGACAACGGAAGAGTCATCAACGTTTCGACTGGTTTAGCGAGGTTTACGTTGGCGGGGTATGGCGCTTATGCGGCTATGAAAGGCGCCATCGAAGTCCTGACGAGGTATATGGCCAAAGAGTGGGGTAGCAGGGGCATTCGGGTCAATGCAATTGCGCCTGGTGCGATTGCTACGGACTTTCAAGATGGTGCGGTCAGGGACAATCCGGATTTGAATCGGTTTATCGGATCGCAAATAGCACTAGGCAGAGTTGGGGAGCCCGACGACATCGGTGGCGTGGTCGCGTCTTTGTGCACCGACGAAATGGGTTGGGTAAATGGACAACGCATTGAGGCGTCCGGCGGTATGCTCCTCTGAGCGAAGCATTTCATTGCCATGTGGCAATTGATGTGATGGATTGTCTAAAGTGGCAGCTTTGCCATGCAAAAATCGGGTAAGCCATCGGAAGTTAACGGAGGTTGTGGTGCAGGTCCCCCTGAAGTGGGACCTGCTTTTTGTGTGGTCAATCGCTGATGCGGTCTAACTTGAAATATTACGGTGACGGGCAGGAGGAGTTCATACCTATTTTAAGAAATGTATAATGATACCTTTTGGGCTTGTAAATGACATATCAACATTGAAATCGAGGATTGGGGCGCGATTTTACAGTTGGCTTGGAGGGGTTCATCCAGAGTTTAGAGGTCGGGGCATAGCAAACGAATTGATGCGTAGACAACATGTTTGGTGTGAGAAACAGGGGTTACATGTGATTCGTACGCAGACACGTAACACTTGGCGCGATATGCTCATACTCAACATACGCAATGGATTTAATATTGTCGGCACACGTACGGAAAAAGGCGATACAACCATTCTTCTTGAGAAGAGGAGATCGCTATACAGGACGGGTTTAATCCTGAGGGCGGATCGAGAGATAATCAATTCGTGACGGTCACAACAGAATCGAGTCTATACGAGCACATCAGGCTCAGCTGGATGCCGAAGGTGACGGAAGGGTTCTTTTTTAGGGCAGAAAGCTTTTTTAACTTTGCTAGTTACATTGACGCTGCAGCAAAGGAATCATCCTATAATCCTTACTATTTTTACGGTGGGAGGTCCTTGCATGAACAATCCCATGGAGAGTCGTTCCTGAATCTTTTTAAGGGTCGCTTGTCAAACCGTAGACCTGCCCTGTATCTGCTTGATGAACCAGAGGCAGCTCTTTCCCCTGCACGTCAACTTGCTTTGCTGCGTATCCTTCACGATCACGAAATGTCTGGTCGATCCCAATTCATCATCGCTACGCATTCACCGATTCTTCTGGGGTATCCAGGCGCGACGCTCATGAGCTTCGATAGCGGTTCAATTGAACCCATCTCATATCGAGAGACGCCTCATTACATCATTACAAAGCAATTTCTCAATGCTCCAGATAATATGCTTCGTGAGCTATTTAAGGATGAATAATGGTGAGGCGGTCTAGTGACTGGGCTGTGAGAATCGATAGAGCTTTTCTTATGGAAAGTTTACAGCATTGTTGTGATGAGAAAGTTTCAATAACTGGAGAGAAAATGCCGCTTCAGTGGGGGGAGAGACTTGCGTATTCGGAACCATCTGTTGGTCGTCGCATCTATCGTTTTGTCGGCAGGTGCTGTGGGTGGTTGCTCTGCGGCGAGTCAGAGATACTCTGGGATGGGTACAGGACATGTTACCGACAGAGCTAACGCAAATGCAACGTCACCAGTGAACTCAGGTAATGTCCCCATAAACCTTGCTTCTTTATCCCCTACAGGCATCCCAACAACTACAGACAAGAAACAGGTCTTTACGGAAATATGGAATTTGTTCAATGAGAATTATCCGAACTTTGAGATGAAAGGCGTCGACTGGTCAACAGAAAGGATAAAGTATGAGTCAAAGGCAATTGACGCGGGCACATGGCCTCAATTTTTTTCAGTTGTTAACACAATGATTCATGACTTAGACGACTCGCATTGTTACTTGATAGGTGCCCCGTCGCCTACGACCTATACACCACTTATCCTAACCGCTTGGTGCAATGGGCAGGTTGTTGTGATGTGGTCTTATGATTCTTCGAAAGTGCCAGTTGGTAGTGTTGTGACAAGTGTCGATGGAGCCGCCGTGTCGACGCGGTTAAGTCGGCCTGATTTCAGTAGCGGATACATAGAGGGCGCGGGACAAGAGGCCCTGATGACGGATTCGAATCATCCGGAGCAATTGAGTTTTAGGCTTCCTTCAAGCCATCAAACGCGTACGGCGACAGTTCCGGTGTATCCGTTAAACGGATCTGCGGTGGCCGGACTGAAACATATCGCGAAAAGCGCTTGGGCAGTTCGACCCGGTGCTACCTATGGGGATCCAATCGCAAAAGGGGATCTTTCATTTCGCGTAGCTTATTTAGGAAATGATATTCTATACGTTTATATTCCAGCGATGGAGCCACCGGATAACACGCAGGGGGGTGAGGCGCTCGCAAGTGAGTTTCAACATGTATTGCAGCTCGCTTTGCATTCAAAGGGGATGGTTATAGATATTAGAGGCAATAGTGGTGGGGACATGTGGCCGGCTCTTTGGTTTGCTCGGCATTTGTACAGTGGTATAGAAAGGCCAACCGAAGTGCGTTTCCGAACCAGCGAGTATGTTCAGTTGCCTTCACAATTGACAGATGGAACTCAGCGTATCGCTTTAAAAGCGTCCGAAACGCAGGCGTCCGCAGGCTTTACAAAATGGGGCGTTACACAAATTTCTCCACTCGCTCCGAAACTCAACATTCCAGTTGCCCTTCTGACGGACGGGTGGAATGTCTCGGCTGCGGAAAATTTCACGGTTTTTATGAAATCTGCGTCGAATGTGTCCACTTTTGGAAGTGTTACTGGTGGATCGGATGGTTCTCCACAAACCTTTCCTGTTATGAAAGGTGTAGAAGTAAGCATTTCAACGTGGCAAGAACGTGTGATGGCCACAGGTTTACCCATCGAGGGATTTGGCTTGCACCCGGATCATCCAATTTACATGTCGGATGCACAAGTCACCGAGGAGATGATTCGGAGTCAACAGGGAAATCCGCGGCAAACGATGGATCATGATTCCGTTTTGCAAGCTGCACAGGCCTGGGTAGAACAGCAGGTAAAAAACGGGAGGATTGAGGAAATGCGCGCATCCGCATCGGAATTTTAGCCAACAGAAACGCGGGCTGTGCCGCAGGAGCACCGATTAGTCACGGTGGCTCCTGCGTGCCGCTCGGGTTGCGAGGTGTGCTTGGCGAGCTTCTCGGACGGCCTCTGGGTGGCGTAGTGCGAGCATGCAGGCACGCCCGAGTAGAAGCCCGGAAATGGAAAACAGATAGGGCAATGAGCTCGATTGGCCGTGAAAGGCTGCGCCGGCACCCAACAGTGGAACGAGTAGGAAGCGCAGGCCGTATCGAATTGGAATGGAGAGCAGCCAGAATAAGAGGGCCTTCCAGGAGCCAGCGACCATCCACTGCCCATTTTCCTTATATACGCGTGTCATATGTCCCCGAATGAAGCCGACGATGAGACTGAGAAGGAGCGTCAAGATGAGTGAAACCCATCCGGCGAGTTGAACCGTTGAATTACCGGCAGCTTCATAGAATGCGTAGGCGGAAAATAACAAGGGTAATATTAATAACCGACCGCTCAGGGGCCGTGGTACCAGCTGTCTCTGTACAATGATTGCGAGGATGACGATGCCAAGAATAATGTCCTTCGCCATGGGCAATTTTATCGCTCCTTTATCCTGTTATTCGTAAACAGGATACAGCGCGAACAAGCGCACGGCGTCTACACGAAGATATAACTTGATGCGTGGATGGATAGGGCCGTATATCTGTAGATAGATGCGCCGTGATCTATCTGGTGACGTTCGCCATACAGCCGAGCCCTATTGTACGATACCGCGGCGCAGTGCGAAGACGACTGCTTGCGTTCGGTCATCCACCTCAAATTTCTGGAGAATCCGGTGCACGTGTGTTTTCACTGTGCCCTCCGAGATATGTAATTTGCGGGCGATTTCGTCGTTGCGCAGTCCCCAGGCCATTTCCTGAAGTACTTCCAATTCTCGTTCTGTCAACTCATCGGCTGCAGATGGGTTGTCGAGCGCTTTGCTCTGGTTCGGTTGAGATGCTGGTGCCTGTGCAACTGTCGTTTTGATCTCTGTCTGATTTTTGATTGCCCGGGCTAATGCCTCTCCTGCAGCGGCTGTACGGTAGAGTGCTTCACCGCGATAGACCGCCCGAATACTGTCCATCAGTTCGGCTGCATCCGCGTCTTTTAACAGGTAACCGACAGCGCCTGCGCGAATGCCGTCGTATACGTATTCGACTACGTCAAATGTGGTCAATAAGAGAATCTTTGTATCTGGTATCGCCTCGATAATCCGCCGTGTCGCCGTTAGCCCGTCGGTACCGGGCATTTGCACATCCATCAAGATGACATCGGGGCGGGTCTGAAGTGCCTCACGCACGGCCGCATCGCCGTTGTCGGCCTCACCTGTAACCTGCATATCCGGTTGGGCGTCGATGAGGTAGTGCAGCCCTTCACGAATCAGGCGCTGATCATCAACGATTAGAACCCCAATTCGCTGGTTCGAGTCATCTTTCATATTTGATTCTCCTCATCTATTGGTTTGCTCCACGGCAGTATGGCTTCGATTTCCAGGCCATGGGGATAAACTGCGGACCAGTTGAAGGTGCCGCCGTGATCTTCGCAGCGGGATCGCATACCGTGCATACCAAAACCCTCTTGAAGTGGGAATCCCGGTTTCATTTGACCATCGTCTGTGACGTGCAGACGAATATAGGTTTGATTTGATTGTTCCATGCGCTCAATTCGGATTTTGACCTGTTGTGCACCGCTGTGCCGGACGACGTTCGTGAGTGCCTCTTGAAGCACTCGGTATACGATCACGCCGGTTTCCAAGGGCAAGTCATCTAATTCCGCAGATGCATGAAAGGTAATAGACAATCCACTGTTCGCTTTGACGCTGTCGACCAGCGCGGATATCGCTTGCATCCCGGTGATGGGGGAAGCATCTGCGACCTCTCGGACGGATTGGCGGACCTCTTCCAAGCTGTGTCGCGCGACGGTTATGAGATCTTTAATTTGTTGCTCCGCGCCGTCGACATCCTGGCGAACGCGGTATTGTAGGGCTTGCAGTTGCACGACGAGCGAGGTTAAGGCGTGTCCCACGCTGTCGTGAATGTCGCGTGCAATCCGGTTTCGCTCCTGCACGACAGCTAATTGCATCGATCCGATGGATACCTCCTGTAAATCTCGATGCGCAGCTTGCAGGGCTTTGTGGGCGCGTTCGAGACGGAGGAAATATTGTTCTTGAGCAGCCCGAGCTTGGCGGCGCAGGTGTCCATTGCGCGTGGCTATGAAAGTCGCAAGAAATCCCATTGTGTATCCGATGTAGGCGATGCTCATATTGCCGAACGGCTTGATGAAGACGAGCAAGGTGAGAAAGCCCACCATTGCGACAGCGGCTGTCCACCAAGTATATGGGGCATTGAGTCGTGAACCGGCAATGCCAACGATAAAGAACAGCATGCCAGTGCCTGTGACGTCGCGTTGGATGAAGATGGATATCAAGACATGCACGATCACGACGCCAATTCCGATGCTTGTTCGTAGAGACTCAGACAGGCGGTACGACATCATGACGAGGATGGCAATGCACGAGATGACACATTCCCCGATGGAAGCGAATTGAATGACTTCACTCCCGCGCGTCATGGGTTGCCACATAGCACAGACAGCAAGCACAATGAGCGCGACTCGGCGGAAGACAACAGCGAACGCTTGATGATTTGTGCTTTGGTTCACCGCATGCATTCCTCCTTGGGTTAAGCGTATCACATACCTTGGATGACTTGCTTCTATGCTTGGTGTGGATCAGGCGTTGTAGATAACCTCGTACGTTGCGACTTGTGCTTGGCCCGCCGTATGGCCTCGACCACCATGCGCGGCTGCAAAGTGTGGGCTTTGAATCCAGTCTTGAAAGTGTTGCTCTGACTCCCACATCGTGCTCACAATTGGCAATCGGTTATGGGCTACGTACATGCCAATCACCTCCATGTACTATTCTAGGCTATGATTGGGCATCCGTCTTGGGAAGAGGGGGATGCAGATACGACGCTTCCCCTTGGATTGGCAAACAGGTTTTTTTATCATATCATGATTTAGTGAAATGATGATGTGAGGTGGCAGAGAGATGCGTGACACGGTAGATGCTTCCTTAACAATTCGAGCCAAGTTTTTTCGGGGATTGGCTGATCCGTCGCGTTTGGCGTTGTTGCTGGCGCTTCGCCCAGGAGAAAAGACAGTCAGTACGCTGAGTGAGGAAACAGGCCTTTCCCAGAGTAACGTGTCTAATCACCTTGCCTGCCTCAAGGATTGCGGGCTCGTCGTCAACCGCCAGGAGTGGAGACATGTGTATTACCGAATTGCGGATAGCAAGGTATTGACACTGTTGGATATCGCGGATGAAGTAGTCGCTGAAAATGCCCAGCGCATTGCAGATTGTGTGAATTACTGTGCGCCAGAAGAGACACCGCGGGGGTGAGGAATTGTGGTGATGCGGCAACATGCGATATCCGTACGCAAAGGCGTCTATATCGAGTTGATATCTGTCTTTTGGATGATTGTCGAAGCAGTTGTGGCCATTGGTGCGGGGGTAGCGGCCCACTCTCTGGCACTGATCGCGTTTGGGGCGGATAGTGTAATTGAACTTGTCGCAGGGATGGTCTTGTTGTGGAGACTGACGATTGAAATGAATGGGGCAAGTGTGTATCGCGTGGAGCGCGCGGAAAAGGTATCGTCGTGGGTCGTTGGCGTGGCGCTGTGGTTGTTGGCTGTGTACATCGTCGTAGCCGCGATACACGAGTGGTGGACGCATCATGGAGCGGAATCGTCTGGGCTTGGCATTGGACTGGCAATTGTTTCGGGAATTCTGATGCCGATTTTATCGGGTGCAAAGAAGCGCATTGGTTCTACAATAGGGAGCAAGGCGCTTCGGGCAGATGGCGCCTGTAGTATTGTCTGTGCCTATATGGCTTGGTTTGTTCTCGGTGGCGTCGTACTCACCGCCCTACTCGGGTGGTGGTGGATAGACAGCATTGCCGCGTTGGCCTTGGTGTATTTTGTCGTCAAAGAGGGCTTCGAAGCCATTCAAGAAGCAAGGGGTGTCCCGGATGCCTGCGGGTGTGGATGTCATGACGATTAAGTGGCTTGTAGGATAGAGTGAAATCCTAATTTCAGTACATCAGAAGTGGACACAAATCCAGGTCTTTTGCGCGTACTGGATATGTGTCCACGATATTTGTGAATGATTGATTCCCTTGTTTCGCTTCTGCTGGCGGCCTGTTCTCATGTCGATGCCTTTTGATTGAGGATGCTGTCCGTCAATACACTTGATTTGTCCCCATAGACTTTCTCGATATGTTGTTCTCCCCAAGCACACAGCATGTCCAAGATGCCCTTCAAGCTCCATCCATACTCGGTTAATTCGTATTCCACCTTTGGCGGCACTTGATTGTAACTGATGCGATTGATGACGCCATCCTGCTCTAATTCACGCAACTGCTGCGTGAGCATTTTTTGTGTAATTCCCGGCATGAGTCGTTTAAACTCGTTGGTGCGTTTTTTGCCGTGGGTAAGGTGACAAAGAATAACGCACTTCCACTTCCCACCGATTACCTCCAAGGTCGCCTCAACCCCAATATTGTATTTCTTCGGGTTATCCATGGTCTTCCACCTCCTGATTTTATGGGAACTTTTTAGTACCTATATAACTTCAAAGTACGTACTATTCTTTCGGTTATATAGGCATCATAATGGCTTTCACCGGTAAGTCAACAAACATTTGTGCACAGATGTTGGATTTTTGGGTGGTGATTGATATGGATGGACGAAAAAGTATACTCGCTCTCATCGCATTGGCAGTGAGTGCATTTGCAATTGGGACGACAGAATTTATCAGTGTTGGGCTCTTGCCGCTGATTTCGAGAGACCTACACGTTTCTATTACTACGGCAGGACTCACGGTGACACTCTACGCGCTTGGCGTAACGTTCGGTGCACCAATTCTCACTTCGTTGACATCGCGTATGGCAAAGAAATCTCTTCTCCTTCTCATCATGATATTTTTCATGATTGGAAACGGCATCGCCGCAAGCGCTGGAAACATTGATGTGCTGCTTGTAGGGCGCGTGCTCGCTGCATTTTCTCACGGCGTATTCATGTCGATTGGGTCTACCATTGCGGCCGATCTCGTCCCGAGCAATCGCCGGGCGACTGCCATTTCCATCATGTTCACTGGACTCACTGTGGCCACTGTGACAGGCGTGCCCTTCGGTACCTTCATTGGCCAACACTTTGGCTGGCGCTTGACGTTTCTCATGATTGTTGCCATCGGCGTGATCGCGTTTGTGGCCAACAGCCTGCTTATCCCTTCCGATTTACACAGGGGAGGCTCCACGAGCATTCGCATGCAAAGCAAGCTGTTCGCGCATGGACCGTTATTGCTTGTGTTTGCCATCACGGCACTGGGATATGGGGGCACATTTGTCGTCTTTACGTATTTGTCTCCTCTTTTGCAGCAAGTCACACACTTCTCGAGCCAAGCGATTGCAGTCATTCTGCTCATTTACGGTGTGGCCATTGCGATCGGGAACACAATTGGGGGGAAGGTGGCAAACCGAAACCCAATTCATGCATTGCTGATCATGTTTATCGCGCAGGTTGTCGTTTTAGCTATCTTGAAATTTGCACTTCCATTTAAAATTCCGGCACTGCTCATGGTGTGCCTGATGGGGTTGTTCGCGTTTATGAATGTGCCTGGCCTGCAACATTATGTGGTCATCCTTGCGAAACGACTTGTGCCGGAAGCTGTGGATACCGCATCCGCAATCAACATTGCGGCCTTCAACGCGGGTATCGCGATGGGGTCTTTCCTTGGGGGCGTGGTGACAAACTCGGTTGGACTCGCCGATACGACTTGGGTTGGTGCATTGATGATACTGTTGGCTGTATTTTTAACCGGTTGGAGTCGTGCTTTGGAAAGAAGATATCAAGGGGCGTCCGAGATGGAACCACTTTACCAGTGAATCAGGCTGGTTTCGTATCAAAAAAGATGCTGTACGAGGATATGATGATGGGACAGAATCTACAAAGCCGCGTGACGTTACACAATGGGGTTCAAATGCCTTGGTTTGGGCTAGGTGTGTTTAAAGTGGAAGAAGGCAGAGAACTAGTTGAAGCAATTCAGTCAGCGGTGGGATACGGGTACCGCAGTATCGACACGGCGGCTATTTACGGGAACGAGCACAGCGTTGGACAGGGCATCCGCGAGGCGCTCTCTGAGAATGGGTTGCAAAGAGAAGACATCTTTGTGACGTCGAAGGTTTGGAATGCCGATTTGGGCTTTGAATCCACGTTGGCAGCGTATGAGGCCAGCCTCAATCGGCTTGGGCTGAACTATCGCAGCACGGCGTGATCACCATTCCGAAATCTACAAAAGCGCACCGAATTATCGAGAATGCATCCATTTTTGATTTTGAATTGACCATCGAAGATATGGAGCAGATTGATGCGTTAAATCGAGATTTTCGCGTGGGGCCAGACCCGGATAACTTTGATTTTTGATTGGAATCTGCACCATTCGCAGGAACACGGAGTACCACCGCAGCCAACGTCACTGCTGGCTGCGGTGGTGCCATTATTAGGCTGTCTTCTATCTTGTCTTAGGCGCTTTGCGAATCGGTAAGCGAATGGTAAATGTCGTACCTTGCCCCACTTCACTCTCGCACGTAATCGAGCCACCGTGACGTTCCACAATGGACTGTGATATTGCAAGCCCAAGGCCCGCCCCGCCATGCTTACGCGAACGGTCCGTATCAATTCGATAAAACCGTTCGAATAAATGTGCCAGATGCTCGGGGGGAATACCTGTACCATTATCCATCACGGATAGGGATACACTTTGTTCCGTTGATTGCGTCTCTTTCACTAAGGATATTTTAATTCTTCCACGGATAGCGTCTGTGTGCGCCACAGCATTATGGAATAGGTTGAGTACGACTTGTTTCATTCGATCACTGTCGTACACCATACGAACTTCGTCGTTTGCTATGAGACATACCTGCCGTGATCCTGCTAGCACATGTAGTTGAGGTTCCATGTCTCGGATCAATTGATCTAGACGACTCTCCTTCAAGTCGAGCGGACGTTCCTCATCGAGCCTTGCCAACGTGAGTAGATCTTGAACCAGTTTCGACAAGCGTCCCGTTTCATTCAACATGCTGCGAAGTGCTTTGTACAACTGGTCGGGATTATTGGCCGCACCTCTCAACAATACCTCGACAAACCCATGAATGGATGTGAGCGGCGTGCGTAACTCATGGGAAGCATCAGAAACAAACTGACGCATTTTCTCCTTTGACCTTCGCTCAGACTCAAATGCGTCAGAGAGTCGTTCCAACATGGAATTAAACGATGACGCAAGCACTTCGATTTCGCTTTGGGCTTTCTTCAGGACAATTCGCTCATCCATGTTGCCCGCATCTACTCGTTTGACTGACGTCGTCATTTGTGACAGTGGCACCAGCGTGCGTCTTAACGTAGGTAAAAAGGTGAACAGTCCAATGATTAGCGCACCAATGCCCAGAAAAATAAAGGTCATTAATTGCTGCATCAATACGTGTTTGAGATCTCGTAGGCTCATGCTAACCTGGACGACACCAATATGTTGATCTTTTGGACCAACTGGTATTAAAACAACGATATCGCGTGCCCCATTACTGGTAGTGACAACTTGGTAGTGCTTTTCGTGCTTATCATCACTCACATCATTCAACACGGATAGATATGTCGAGGTACTTAAACGCGGTGCAGGGTCAGCATCGGGTGCGCGAAAAATCGTTTGATAATTTCCGTTCACGGTGATGAAGGATACCGTTGAATCGTGAACAGTAAATTCAAACTTTCGGGCGTCATTATCTGTCTGGTGGGCAGGTACCCCATCTGCGTTAAGCCAACTCTGGACTGGTACAGAACGAATCTGATTCTCGATATTTTCAGTTGTATTTTCATAAAGAAAGTGACTCATAAAAACGTACTGAAAAGCGCCGATGAGAATCAGTAATCCAGACAAAATGAGCAAGCAACGGGACAAAAGCTGATATTGTAGGGAACGAGGCGTTACCCACTTCTTCAGGAACGACGAAATCGCTGATATCATCATACGTCTACACGATAGCCCGAACCGCGTACGGTTCGAATGTGCTGGTGTTCAGTATCGTTTAGTTTTTCTCGCAAGGAGCTGATGTAGACTTCAACAATGTTGTCTTGTCCGGCGAAGTCATAGCCCCAAACCTGATCTAAAATCTTTGCCTTACTGAGGACAATCCCGTGATTAATCACGAGATACTTTAATAGCTCATACTCGGTAGGCGAAAGCGAGAGTTTATTTCCTTGAAAAGTGACTTCTTTTCGTGCATCGTCAATCCGGTACGGTCCTACCACCAGTTCATTGAGTAACTGTGGGAATTGATTGCGAATCCGCGCGTGGATTCTTGCCAAAAGTTCTTGAAAGCTAAACGGCTTGACCATGTAATCATCAGCGCCTAGCGTGAGTCCCTTTACGCGGTCGTCCACGTCGTCTTTCGCAGTGAGCATGATAACGGCCACATTCTCAGTCTTTTTTAACAGAGTGCATACTTCGAAACCGTTCATACCTGGCATCATGATGTCTAAAATCACGATGTGTGGATGAAATTCCTTTGCCTGATTGATGGCTGACATACCATCGGAAGCCGTTGAAACCTGAAACCCTTCATTCTGCAGTCCTAACTCTAAAAATTGGAGGATGTTTTCCTCGTCGTCCACGAGGAGAATTTTCACGTCAGAACACTGGTACATGGGTCACATTCCTTACGTGATGTAATTTATCAAAGTAATGGACTTCATTCGTTTCTGTGGTTTCACAACCATACAGGAACGTAAGAACCGTTACAAAGGTCTCAAGTGTTGTGGTCGCCTTCCCGTCAAACGTTTCACGACAATGATGACGAGTAGGATTGAAGGTACACAGTAAATCAGAGATGACCACAACTTACCTGTATCGCTTCCCGTGAGTATGCTGTGGATGGTCACTAAGATGAACATAGGGAAGGCGCCAATGTGAATGGCCCTCCATATTTTCACGCCTATTTTCTCACGAAAATAAGACGTTACAATCAATAAAAGCCAGCCATATAAAACGAGTATGCCGATACCGGTCGGTACGGTTCGGTAGGAATCAATAAATGGAATCAGGATAGAAATCCACGTGAATAGAATCGACTTGTCAGAATATAAGCCCCATAGATGAAAAAAGAGAAACGGGAAGACCAGTATCGCGGAATACTGATGCACCTGTGTGGCCAATTTCCTGATTTTCAACTTGTCCCAAATACCACTTGTACTAGACGCACCTAACAAGACGGCTAAGGAGAGTAAACTGTACGCTGTAAATCCGGACGATCTCGCCATGTACCAGTACATTTTATTTGACTGCGCTGGTGCTGAATACATGACGTGTGTAAGGAGGCTGGAAGCGGCAATCACGACGCCAACGAGTAGACACGTATAGACGAATGGGAAACGTTGCTGCCTTGTCATAAGTTGCATGATTTAACCACCGTTCCATTTTGAGTGATGATGACCCACCCGGCACAATCCTGATTGTTTAACCACGGAATTCCTTTTTCTGTTCCCATGATCAGTGCCACTTTTGCCTGAACTTCTGCGGTCACCAGATTACGGTGAATAACGCTACAAGATATCATGTCTGATTGAACGGGAACGCCTAGGAATGGGTCAATGATGTGATGAACAGTTTGTCCGTGGTTTTTCCACGTTCTTTTGTAAGTTCCGCTCGTGGCCACAGCTAGATCATGGATGTCCAGTAGTAGGATATGGTCGTTTGTATCAAATGGGCTGCGAATGCCGACGCTCCAAGATCGAGTACCGTTATACCCGTCGCAGATCACGTCCCCACCTGCATTACACACAAATTGGTGCACTCCTACACTTCGCAAATCACTTGCAATTTGCTGGACAATCCATCCCTTGGCAATGCCACCTAAATCAATCTGATAGCCTGGTTCAAGCCATACTTGATATTCGGTCCCTTGAATTCTCAGGTCGAATGGGCAGTGCATGGGACTTACATACGGTATCTCGATCACGGGCCGAACAGTGTTGTCGTCGATTTGTTCAAACGGCACGCTATACCCTAATTGCTTCATGACAGCACCTAAGCACGGATTGAACAAACCGCGGGTCGTAACGAAGAAATCCTTTGCTAGTTGGAGAACTTCATATAGGCACGGACGAATCTGTATCCATTTTCCCGTTGAATGATTTATGTGATTTAGGTCACTGTCTCGATGAAACCGTGTAAAGATGGATTCCAACTGAGTCATTTTTCTAGCTGCGTCGGCGAGAATTCTCGAGCGCTCGAAATCGTCGCCGATACACGAATTGGGGATCTCCATATAGATGTCGGTTCCCATTGCTCGAAAGGTCCGAGATGTCATGGTTTAGTCCTCCTATGAGGCAGACGAAGACGTATCCGGGAATGGCTGCTGACTCTGTGTAACGCCGCCTGACTGTGAATCAGAGCCAGCCCCGTAGCCCGAGCTACCCGTTCCAAAATTTGAGTCAGACGATCCCTCGTCCTCACTCGATGACGATTGCGACGTTTGGCCATTGTTCGTATCGTCGTTGGAGGCAGACGAGGGCGAATTCAGGCGATCTGTTTGATATTGTTTTACGGCGTTTTGGAGTGCGGCTAGGGTTTTGGAATCCACTTCGCCTGTAACAGGCAATCCGTAATGAGATTGAAATGCCTTGATGGCACTTGTTGTGACCGGCCCGTAGTACGAAGTAATCGTATGGTTGAAGAAGCCTAGTTCAGCCAACTGTTCTTGGATATTTGAAATCTGGCGATTTGTCATGCCTTCTTTAAACAACACACCACTGTTTGCATTCGACGTAACACTTGTCGATTTGGCTTGAGCTTGACTAGCACTGGCGTTCGCGCCCGTTTGGGCGATGTCGTGCCATATTCCAAAAAAGCTAGTGAAGGAAAAGACAGGCAGGCTCCATGACAATCCTCTCATCCAATTACGCATTCGGATTTCCCGTTTTTCGCGGATTGCTTTCTTTTCCTCTGGTGTCACCGTTTCTCTACTCCCTTTCAGGATGTGCTTGGACGGAAAGCGCGTGATTGCTCATCACATTTCGTTTTTCAAAATTGGGAGAGACGCAGCGTTCAGTCAAACTATTTTTACTGTAGGAACCTGAGGACGATTTGAAGGTTAGCTGAAAGTTTGCTGAGCGTACGTATTGTCCTGAGTAGGTATACCCTTTGTTGTGGCAGCGTTTGAATGCGAATTTGCAAAGCTGAAGAAAAATGAAATTCACCACTTGCATACGAAATTCAACCTGCTTACAATATGAATTGAAGTTAGCACTCACCTCCGCCGAGTGCTAACAAAATCAAAATCATGGAAAAGGGGATGTTGTCTATGAAGTGGCGGAACTCGTTGGCTGCGGTCATCGGTGCGTGGTTTATCGTTGCTCCATGGGCTCTCCAATTCTCCGGAAACACGACAGCCGTGTGGTTGAGCGTGGTTCTTGGGGCCATTCAACTGCTGAGCTCTGCGTGGGCAGCGTATGCGAAGCAGTCAGGCGGATGGAAACAGTGGCAATTATGGGTATCGATTGTGACAGGTGTCTGGTTTGTCATTCAGCCATTTATCTTCTCTCTTGATGTTGCAGAAACGTGGATTAGTGTAATTCTGGGCGTTATCACTGTGGTCTTGCATGTTTGGACGATGGCCGTCAAAGAGGATGCATCTACTGACAAAACAAAGGGCGGTCATCACGCGCATGCTTAATTTGGAAGGGTTGCCTGTCAGGCAACCCTTCTATCATTCATTTCGCAGGTGGATCAGTGATTAGAACTGTTATAAAAAATTTACGATGTTTGAAGTAGTGCGTTTTGGGCTCTTAATAGGGCCTGCTGTAAGGATGATTCCACTGTGATTTTATGAATGAAATTTTGGCTGGAGTTCAGCAATTGCTTTGCGAGTTTCGCGCTGATGCCGGTCAGCACAGCCTCGCACCCCAAAAGCGTAATGCCATTGATCACGCGTTCAAACGTCTCTAATGAAATGTCATTGGTGACGATGGTGCCGGAAAGATCAATGAAAATCTTATTTAGATTTTTGTTTTCCAATTGGTCCAGAAGTCGTTCTTCAATAATATTCAATCGCTCGTTATCTAATGGACCAATGACTGGAAACACGGCAAAACCGTCAAAGAGCGGAATCACGGGTACACTTAATTCTTCAATGACTGCTCTCTGTGAATGACTGCTCTCTGTGAATGACTGCTCTCTGTGAATGCAACACATCTTCTCTATACTTTGTGAAACTCACGTTAAAATGAACAATAAAATTATCTAGGGCGTCACTTGTCTTGTCGGCGATTGCAAATACCGCTGCGGCAGTGATGTCTTTGTCGCGGTAGTATTCCTCCAGGAAACGCCATATGATTTTTCTCAGCGCATAAAACCATTCCATCTTCGAGATGATGGGGATATCCGACTTGGCCCATGCGATGCCTCGCTCCTGCGCCATTTCGATAATATCCTGCGTCAACCCGTCGTGAACCAGCTCGGTGATTTGAAAGGCGTGATCGAGCAAATCCTGCTTTGTCACAAATTTCGATTTTGACACGATTTCAAAGGTGGTCTTCGCTTCGTGTTCTAATAGTTCGCTAAATGCTTTTTGATTTATCCTGAAAAAATCCCGGATGTCCTGTGCCGGATGTAAATGAATGTCCATCCTTGGGGTGATACCTCCAAAATCTGTGGTTGTGTAAAGTGGCGACACTGGCATGCGTATGGTAAACGTGGTTCCATGCCCTAATTCGCTGTGGACGTCGACACTTCCGCCATTTTCATAGAGAACGGAGTAGACTTGGGCTAGTCCCATTCCAGTGCCATCTGGTTTTGTGGTGAAAAAAGGGACGCCAATTCGACTGATGTCCTTCTCAGCAATGCCGACGCCGGTATCCGTGATGGTCAACTCTACGTAATCGTTGATGCGGCGGTGTGTCAGTGAGACAGCACCTGTTGTCTCGATGGCTTCGCAGGCATTTTTAATGAGATTGAACAGCGCTTGTTTAATTTGATTTCGCTTACCACGGATTTTTGTCGATTTGTCGAACCAATGTTTTTTGAATTGAATACGGTAGGAATCGTGTTGGAAAAGTGATAAAATATTTTCCAATTCGACACACAGCGAAAAATCCGTAAGGGCTTCACTTTGCAGTGATGGTTTTGATACAGTAAGCAGGCTTTGAATCGTAGCGATTGCTTGGTCCAACTCTGAGAAGATAACATCCCAATGTTTGTAGTCATATTCTTCTTTTAGGAGTTGTAGCAGCCCCTTGACAGAAGTAAGCGGGTTGCGCACTTCATGGGCGACGCCTGTAGCAATTTCCCCAACTGACGCCAAACGACTAAGAACCTCCGCATCACGGAAGGAGGTCTCGTTGTTGTCCAACTTTATTCCCTCCTGTTATACACATACTACAGTGATGTAGCACTCGACACGGTGATCATTATAGTATTTCGCCTAGTTGCAACAATAGTAAAACGCGACAAAAAAAGATAGTGACTAGAGAGAAGTACATACGCATTGATTAATATTTAGACTTAGTCTAAAATTATATTCATAAGGTGAACGAAAGAAGGGGTGGCATATGGCAATCGTTTCTCCGACGGAACAATTTGACACGATGAGGGGCAAGGAAGCGCGATCGGATGTCAGTGCTTGGCTTGGGGATGCCATATACGGGATCAACGACGGCTTGGGTGCGATTTTTGGCATGATTGCCGGCGTTGCGGGATATACGGCCAATGGTCATACGATTCTAATGTCTGGGTTATTTGGGGCGTTGGCGAGTACGTTGTCGATGGGGGCGGGGGCTTGGCTTGCGACCAAGTCTGAAAACGAGTTGATGGAGCGGGCCTATGTACGAGCTAGGGATACGGTTCGCGCGCATCGTGGACAAGCGCTTCGCAGGTTATCCACGCGATACGAAGCGAAGGGATTTGATGCGCGGGACGCGAGGCATATCGCTGAGGTGATTGGTCGGGATGATGAGAGATTTGTGCAAACGCTGATTCAAGAAACAGAGGGTCACCCTGCATCAGTAAAAGGGAACCCGTGGTCCTCAGCTATGTCTGGTTCAATTTCGACCTTCGTTGGTGCTATCGTACCTTTACTGCCGTTTTTCTTCCTGACGGGAACGGCGGCACTGATTGTTGCTGCGATTGTATCCATCATGGCGCACTTCGCGGTTGGTGCTTCGAAGAGTCTTGTCACCGTTCGCTCCTGGTGGGCGAGTGGATTTGAAATGATGATGGCCGGTGTCATTGTGGGCGTTGTGTCGTATCTCCTTGGGTTGCTGGCCAATGCATTCTTTAGTTGATACGAAACAGGGACCCTAGCCCACCGAGGTGACACTATTTGATTTCCGAAGGCGCATGCGCGGCGCTGGGCACTTCGCTGGCATGTCCTAATCAGACATCTCATCTGAACATCCGCTGGCAGCACTTTGTCGAGGATTTGTTGCGTTGACCGGTGAAAATGTAGAGGAATGGTCAGCATGTGTGTTGGATCAAAACTTTCGATTAGGTAAAATAGAACACGCGCGCATCATTCGTCGTCTCACAAGACAAACGTTTTATTCTTGGACTATATGAATTCAATTAGATTTTTGTCGCCGGATGTGATGAAATAAACAGTGGCGCGCGTTCTGTATAGAGGAGGTCAGCTAGGGACCCGAGAAGACGATGTTCACTGGGCGCGACAAATTCCTTTGAGATTTGGTTACAATACGGGTGCGTGATTTGCAATTGTACCACCTTGTATTGACTGGGGAAGTTGCAGAGGGGCGACATGCCTCGTGTGTCGCGAACAATTACCGGTGAACGGGTTGCGTGGGAGTAATCAGAACAGGAGGGACAAAGATGTTGAAGCTCGATTTAAGCTATACAAACGGCTTCTTGAACGATGGCGAAATCGCGAATGCGCAGTCCATCGTCAACACCCTGCATGAGGACTTGTTACATAAACGCGTACCAGGGGCAGACTACCTGGGGTGGCTGGACTTGGCATCGCGTACGCTGAGTGAGGGTGTTACCGACATCCTGCAAACAGCGAAAGAGATTCGTGAGAAGGCTGATGCACTTGTTGTCGTCGGTATCGGCGGATCTTATTTGGGGGCCCGTGCAGCTTTTGAATGGGCAAAACCGGAGTACTACAATCAATTGCCAAAGGACGTGCGCAAGGGTCCGGAACTGTACTTTCTGGGGAATCACATCTCTTCAGACGCGGTTGCGGACTTGTTGACCATTCTGAGTGGCAAGCAGGTATATGTGAACGTGATTTCGAAGTCCGGAACCACGACGGAACCGGCTATTGGCTTCCGCTTGATTCGCGAGTGGATGATTCAGCAGTATGGTGAGCAAGAGACCAAGAACCGGATTGTGGCAACAACTGATGCTGCGAAGGGCGCACTGCGCAAGTTGTCGACGGATGAAGGCTACAAAACGTATGTCATTCCTGACGACGTCGGCGGACGCTACTCTGTGCTCACACCTGTTGGGTTGCTGCCGCTAGCTGTCGCCGGTGTCGACATTGTGAAATTGCTCGAAGGTGCTGCTGAAGGCGAAAAACTGTTTGGTGTGCCTTCACTGTCGGAAAACTTGGCGTACCAATACGCGGTCGCACGCAATGCACTGTATCGTAAGGGGTATGTCACCGAAATCTTTGCGCACTTTGAGCCAGGTCTGCACTATTTTGCAGAATGGTGGAAGCAATTGTTCGGCGAGAGTGAAGGGAAGGATCAGAAAGGCGTATTCCCAGCATCCGTTGGATATACGACAGACCTGCACTCGATGGGACAATTCGTTCAAGAAGGGTATCGCAACCTGTTTGAGACGTTTGTGCACATTGAATCGGTGAACCACAGTGTCTCCGTACCATCTGCAAAGAACGTCGAAGATGGTTTGGAATACCTCGCGGGTAAAGAACTTTCGTGGGTGAATGACAAGGCTCGACTTGCAACGCAGAGTGCACATGCTGAAGGCGGCGTTCCGAACTTGCTGGTACATGTACCGGATAGGTCAGAGCATTCGCTTGGCATGCTTTTCTATTTCTTCGAACGCGCGTGCGCGATGAGTGGCCTGTTGATGGGTGTTAACCCATTTAACCAACCCGGCGTGGAAAATTACAAAACCAAGATGTTTAAGTTGCTTGGCAAGCCTGGGTATCAAGACTAATTTTAGGAGGTATGTTTCCATGAGAATTTTTGTGGATACCGCGAACTTTGATGATATTAAAAAGGCCTATGATATGGGCGTGCTCTCTGGTGTAACGACCAACCCATCCCTCATCGCGAAGGAAGCAGGGGTCCGTTATGAAGACCGTCTGCGCGAAATCGCGGATTACTGCAAAGGCATTGAGTCCATTAGCGCCGAAGTATTCGGTGAAACAGCAGAAGAGATGGTTAAAGAGGGCCTCGCATTCAGCGAAATCGCTCCAAATATTACGGTGAAACTCCCGCTCACGCCAGATGGCCTGCGTGCGTGTCGCCAATTGACGGACAAGGGTATCACGACGAACGTCACATTGGTATTCTCTGCAACGCAAGCTTTGTTGGCTGGCCGCGCGGGCGCTACCTACGTATCCCCATTCATCGGTCGTTTGGAAGATGTTTCAAAGGGCAGCGGCATTGAGCTCATCAGCCAGATCGCAAGTATCTTTGAACAACACGACATCAAGACCAACATTTTGGCCGCTTCGATTCGCACGGTCGATCATGCACTGGAAGCAGCACTTGCTGGTGCAAATGTTGGAACGATGCCATACAAGGTTATCGAGGATATGACCAAGCATCCGAAAACAGCAGAAGGCTTGGCAACATTCGCAGCCGACGCTGAGAAATACAAGAAGAACCTGAAGTAATTGCACGTTCTTCTCGGGGCGCCCTTCGAGGGTGCCCTTTTTCTATGAGGTTCTTTGGCGATGGGACAGCGTTTTGTTCATTTCGGTGAGTAAACTATCTGATATGCAAATTAAATTTACTTTATGTTCATTACTTGTAATATGTAACTTGTGACTATATAATGAACCTTGTAGCGCTGGTCTTGCGTATTTACCATCTCCATACGCGTGATTCTTATCATTTGAAAGAAGGCATTATGGATGGCTACTGAACCGATTGTTGTCAATGCAATTATTAACGGGGAAGCAGTTGCTGCGGAAAAACAATATCCTCGTGAAAACCCTACCAAGCCTAGTGAAATCGTTGGCTACGGACCAGTCAATACCAAGGAGGATGCGATTCGCGCGATTGATGCAGCGGCGGCAGCATTCCCCGCATGGGCGGCGACGCCATTGGAAGAACGAATTGCGCGTATGCGTAGTGCGATTGCAAAGGTGAAAGAGGCCACACCGGAATTTGTCACATTGCTTTCACGCGAACATGGTAAGGCCAAGTACGACGCTGAAGGAGAAATGTTCGTCAGTCTTGCATGGATGGAATATGCCTGCGATGTGGCGGCAGATGTCCTGAAAGATAAAGTAGAAGAGCGCGAAGATGGAAGAACGATTATCACGCGGGATCCGATGGGTGTCGTTTCTGCCATCACGCCTTGGAACTACCCGATTTCTTTGTCGAGTATTAAGATTGCGCCAGCGCTCGTGGCCGGCAATACCATGGTCCTTAAGCCGAGTCCATTTGCACCGCTGACGGTGACCAAAATGGTCGAACTGATGGCGAAGGAGTTTCCTGCAGGTGTCCTGAACATTGTGCATGGTGATGCGGATGTCGGCGTGGAGCTAACCAGCAACCCGAAGGTCGCGAAGATTGCCTTCACGGGTGGCACGCGGACGGCTACACACATTATGAAGGCTGCTGCAGACACCATTAAGAACATGACACTCGAACTCGGCGGCAACGACGCTGCAGTGCTTCTTGAGGATTTTGACGTGAATGATGAGCGGGCCATGCGCCGCTTGGTCATCTCCAATTTCTTGACCGGTGGTCAAATTTGCATGATTGCAAAGCGTGTCTACGTTCACCGTTCGATTTACGACAAGTTCGTCGAGAAGTACATTGAAGCAGCTAACAAGTGGATCCGCCTTGGCGACCCATTCAATCCTCAGGTGACCGTTGGCCCTGTAAATAACCAACCGCAGGTCAAGCACGTGCAGCGCTTGGTCGACGACGCGAAGAGTCGGGGTGCACAGGTGATTCCGCTCGGTCAAATCCTGGACCCGGAAGTATTCGAAGAAGGATATTTCCTGCAACCGACGTTGGTTCTGGGTGCCGGATACAATGACCCGATTGTGGTGGAAGAACAGTTCGGACCGACGGTTCCGGTGCTTCCGTTTGACGATGACGATCACGCCGTGGCCCTCGTCAACGACAGCATCTACGGACTGACAAGCTCTGTCTGGGGTGAGACGGAGCACGCGATTCGCGTGGCTCGTCGCATTGAGGCCGGAACTACGATGATTAATACCGCGGCGGTTCAGGGGCTCGATGTTCGCTTCCCATTTGGGGGCGTGAAGCAATCTGGTATCGGTCGCGAATACGGTGCAGAGGGCGTTACCTCTTATACCGAGACGCATGTCATCAACATTCCGAAGGTCGGCGAACTGCCAAACATTCCGGAATAAAGAAGAGCACTAGAAAAAACTCGTGTCGCCCGGTTCTGCAACCGGGCGACTTTTATGTGCAGATGTGTATGTGAGAACGCACTCAGCTGTGTGTTAGCGCGAACCTCGATGTCCCTAGAGAAATGAACATGCCCCCGTCACTTCCACTAGGAAGCGCGGGGGCATGTTTATTATGATGCACCTGATCTATTCAAATGATCTATTCAAGATTGGCGTGTCGTGCAAACATTTCAGCTGCCGCGATGTGCTGTTGATCCATTAGCCGCAACACCACTGCATCGCCGAATAGCAGGAGGCTTTGCTCAAACAGTGATCCCATTGGTTGCATGGTCATGGCAGCTCCGCCGCTTGGCCCTTGCTTCGGCTGGGCGTGAATTTGGACTACCGCTTTGGCGAGACGGCCAATCGTCGAGTCGGGGGTCGTCGTGATCAGGGCGACAGAACCTCCAAGTTTGGTTGCCTTTTCGGCCATTGCGACCAGGCTGCGCGTTTCGCCGGATCCAGAGCCGATAATGAGCAAGTCACCGGACGTAAACGGCGGCGTGACGGACTCGCCGACGACGTGGGCGTCGATGTTCAGATGCATGAGACGCATCGCGAATCCCTTCATCATGAAGCCGGAGCGCCCGGCGCCAGCGACAAAAACGCGGCCTGCGCCGATGATGGCCTGGATAAAATCAGCGACCTCGGATTCCGACAACGTATCCAATGTCCGCGACAGCTCAGCTAAAATCTCGGCTGTATAGGTTCGTACGGTCTGCATGGCGACTCAACCTTGTTGAATCAATTGTTTCATCTCTTGTGCGACAGCACGCTTGTTGGATTCGCCGGTAATACCGCCTCCGACAATCACAATATCCGGCTGTGCTTTGACAACCTCTGGAAGCGTCTTGAGCTTGATACCGCCGGCTACGGCAGTTTTGGCGCTTTTGACCACGCGTTTGATGGTGCGCAGGTCGTCAAATGGGTTCTGACCAGCCGCTTGGAGGTCGTAACCCGTGTGCACGCAGATGTAATCTACGCCTAATGCGTCCACTTCGCGAGCGCGGGTTTCGAGATCTTTTACACCAATCATATCGACCAGGATTTTGCGGTTTCGCTTGCGTGCTTCTTCGACGGCACCTGTGATGGTTGCATCTTCAGACACGCCGAGAATCGTAATGTAATCGGCCCCAGCTTCGGATGCGCGCATGACTTCATAGCCGCCTGCGTCCATCACTTTGAGATCGGCCAGGACTTCAAGATTCGGGAATGCCTCTTTCATTGCCTTTACAGCGTGAAGCCCTTCGTCGATGATAATTGGCGTACCAATTTCGACGATGTCAATGTATTCTTGAACTTCTTTAACCAGTTCAATCCCTTCCGGGATATTTACCAAATCGAGAGCCAACTGCAATTTCATGAATTCCACTCCCTTGTCTTTAAATGGTCGAGACGCCCTGAACAACAGAATCGTTGCCAATCAGGAACAATGTGCTCGACAAGAAGAGATGTTATACTCAACATGTTATTTTCGGAAGTACACACTTTTTTGTGATATAGTACCCCGTTTGTGATATAGTACCTTAAAAGAAGCTATGAAAAAGGGGAGATGGACGTGAAGACATACGAGTTTAACTGTGAGAAGGAATTGACGCTGTCGGTCATCGGCGGGAAGTGGAAGATGATTATTCTTTGGCATATTGGTCTCGACAGTCCGCAGCGGTTTAGTAAGTTGCGCAGACTCCTTCCGAATGTGACGCCGAAGATGTTGACGTCACAATTGAGGGAGTTGGAGAACGACGGCATCATTCACCGCAAAGTGTATCAACAAGTGCCGCCAAAGGTAGAGTACACGTTGACAGAACACGGGAAGAACCTGATGCCGATACTAGAACTGATGTACGACTGGGGGAAGTCGTACGCACGGGACATGAATATCGACATATCCGGATGGACTGCGAAGAGCGACGTGTGAGTGCTGTTAGGACGTCTTCTTGCGCAGTAGCCGGAAGGAGAATATCAACCGCATAATGATATCGGAGGCGGCTAGGCCGCAAGCGATGCCGACTGCACAGAAAAAGACGTTGACAAAACCGTATAGCGCGGCCGGATAGTCGTGGGTGATGAGCGCGCGGAACGCTTCAAATGAAGTGATGCCCGGTACGACCGGAACGAGTCCGGGGATGTAAAAGACAATCAACGGCATTTTATGAACGCGCGCAGCAACTTGTCCGGCCAGTGCGAGCAGCAGTGAACACGCGAAGCTGGATACGAAAATTCCGTAGTGGTGGATGCTGAGCTCCCAGAAACCGAGCCAGCCAATCGTGCCAACGATACCGCCTGTGATGATAGATTTGCGGGGGACGTTGGAGATGATTGCGAATGTGATGGATGATAAGAATCCCAGTGCGATATTGAGTAGGATCTGCCCCATATTCCCTGCTCCTAGATGATAAAAAGATAATATACGGTGGCGATGCCGGTTCCCAGGGCTCCTGCAATCAGGGTGGCCTCTAACCCGCGCATGACTCCGGATAAGTAATGTTTTGCGATAAGGTCGCGGATTGCCGTCGTGATGGCGATTCCTGGAACAAGTGAAGCGACCGTCCCAATCATCACGGACCCGATGTTTCCGTCGGAAAAGGCGGTCAAGAAATAGGCCAGTGTTCCCCCGACGAATGCCGCGATGTATTCAGTGAAAAAGTTAGCCCGGATGAAGCGACAGGCGCACAGGTGGATCAAATAACTGACAAGGCCAGCAGCCATGGCCGCCGGAAGTTCGGCGAAGCGTCCGCCGAACATCAGCACGACAGCACCGCTGAGAACCGTGGTGCAGACCATGCGCAACCAGAGTGGATACGATGTTTGTCGCGATGAAATGTCACAAAGAGCCTGGTATACCTCGTGGATACTGATTTCGCCACCGGTAAACGAGCGGGAAAGTTGATTCACGGCCGTGATTTTCTCCAAGTTCTGGCCGCGTGAATCCACTCTGACGAAGTTCGTGCCTACACTGTGATCGAGCTGTACAAAAATCCCATTCACGGTGGCGTACGTGTATGTGTGAGAACTGTTCTCAGTGCCGAGGGCGTGGCGAATCATCCGCTCCATGGTATCTTCTACCCGGCTCGTCTCCGCACCGCTTTCTAACATGATCTTTCCGGCGAGCAAACTCGCCTCAAGGATGATTTCTCTTTCTGTCACTGTGCATAGCCCACTCCTGTGCCGTATTCGGCATATCTCTCGATAGCGTTCAACAAATCGCGATCATCAAACGGATACCCTCATTGTACCAGAGCGCGATGAGGCTGGAGAATGGTACGTTTTTCGTGCTGACAAGCCCGCGGTCACGATAGGTGGCTGTCGATGAGCAAACATACGGTCCCCAGGGTCATTAAAGTGGCTGAGGCCAGTTTTCGCAGGCCGTGTGTTTCGCGCAAGAATACCACGCCCACGATGGTCGCAGTCACACTCGACATGGTGGATAGCGCTTCGATGACCGCCGGGTTCACCCATCGAAGCATCGCGAACAGGGTGATATAGGCAATGGCGTTGGTGCTGGCAGCGACGATGCTGAGTCCAGGTTTGAGGAAGAACAATTTAGCTAGATTCTGCGTCTTTCCGAGGAATACAGAAGGGACAATCATCCACAGGCCAATGGCGGTAAACAGGCTTGCGGCGTAGGCGATGGGCGGTTGGGATCGATTCGCGACGTCAATGAGTCTGGCGATGGCTAATAGGGCGTCGCTTAGAATCATGAGCAGGACAGCTCGATTCCACTGGCGCACGGTGAGCAGCCAGGCGCCAATCGCGAATAATGCGAGGCCAAGCAGTGACCAGGCGGATCCAAACGGATGCAGGAGCCAAAGCATAACGACAATGGCATTTGTCCACGGGCTGACGACGCCGACGGGTCCGTCACTCAATGAGATGGTATACAGTCCAAATGCCACCGCGTAGAGGATGCCTGTCCAGATGGTGCTGCCAATCCAGATGAGTTGCCCTTGCGACGCCGCAAAGATCCATAAGACGATAGCGGCTCCACCAAACCCAACGCCCATTGTCGCGAGCGCGCCCTGCCGCACTCGGCCCAACCCGTGCAATGAGACGCGTTCTGCTGTCAATGAGGCAATACGGATGAGCCCTAGTAAACCTATAATAACCGTGGTCCCCATTTCTCCACCTCCGGCTGTAGGAGTTTATGAGACAAGTTCTTAAAAAAGACGAGGGATATCCCGTATGGCGCTAAGTCGTCTCAGATTGCTCGGTATAGAAAACAACAGGTTCGGAAACATATGGATATTCACATATGTAAAGGAGATAACGCGTTGTTGGGCTTGCTCACCATTACGGGATTCTTAGGTGTCAACACGGTGCTTTGTAGCGTGGATAACAAACAGGTGCATGCCACACCACCGCAGGCGCCCTTTGTTGTTTCTGAGACGAGTTCAGCGTGGACGCCTGCGGCGAAGTCCTCGGCTCAACCGTATATGCCCCCTGACCCCAGTGAACCCCCGGGGCGACAAACGGCGATTGCACTAGGACTTCCATACGTGCTTTCGGAGCGGACGACGAATTACTTTCACGCGAGTCCGACACAGGCGAAGAACATTGAGTTGGTGGCCCGGCGCTTGAACGGTACGGTCGTCGCACCTGGTGAGACGTTTTCTTACAATAAGCACCTTGGCCCGTACACGGCGGCCAATGGGTACGGGTGGGGCCGGGCATTTTTGGAGGATAGAATTGTGCCGTCGATGGGCGGAGGCGTTTGTCAGGGGGCAAGCACCTTGTATTCCGCCTTACTACGCACAGATTTGCCGATTGTCGAGCGTCATCAACACGGATTGACTGTTCCTTATTTGCCGCCGGGAGAAGACGCGACGGTGTCGGAACCCACCTTGGATTTTCAGTTTCGAAACGATACTGCGCGGCCCATTGTCATTGGCGCGGCGACCGATCAGGAGGAGCGATTTTTTACCGTTGCGCTCTGGGGGGCAGCGCCAGGCAAACCGCGGATGGTGCACCATAAGGTGCTTCGCACCACCAATTTTCCCACGATACATAAGCCATCTGACAAGTTGCCGGTTGGGCAGCAGCGGATCGTGTTTCCAGGTCAACCTGGCGTTGAGGTTGAAACGTGGGTAGATAATCCGAATGAGGGAGGTCATGTGGAGCGTCGATGTGGGGTGGATCACTATTCGGCGAGTCCACGCGTCATCGAGGATGGGAATGCCTCACGCTGACGCGCGATTCCACGATGCATTTGCGATGTGTTCAACGTCTCGTAGTGCTTCCCTTTGTCGCTTGACTGATACATTTTGGATGGCGCATTGTAAGACAGGCAGGCAGTGCACCTTGGTCAAGTTACCTGGGAGGTCTACAAATGTACAGAATTGTCTTTTTTGATATCGACGGAACGCTACTGAACTCCAAGCGGCAGTTGCCGGAGACTGTAATACGGGCGGTCAAAGAACTGCAGAACAACGGGATTATCACCGCCATCGCAACTGGACGCACGCCCTATAACATCGAGGACGTCATCACTGCTTTAGGGATAGACACCTATGTCGTCTATAATGGCGGTTTGTTGATATACCAAGGTGAAGTGCTCGAGCAGACGGAAATTGAGCCATCGACCCTCAAGTCGCTGATGGAGCGTGTGCAAGCGCATAAGCATTCGTTGATTGTGAATGAACAGCACGGGTACAGTGTGCTCAGCGATAACCCTGAGCACGTGCTGGGGCTGCTCGGAAAGCACTGGAACCGCAAACGGATGCGTTTGTTTGATGGGCTGCACGGCCCAGTCTCGCAACTTGAACTGTTTTGTTCGTTTGATGAGATTCACGAGTACATAGAGACCTACCCGAATCTGACTTTCCATCCATGGTCAACTGGGGATAGTATGTTTAATGTGATTCCGCGAGGGGTGTCAAAAGCCAAGGGAATTGCGTCCATCATTGAGCGGCTGGGCATCGACCGCGAGGAGGTGGTCGCGTTTGGTGACGGGCCCAACGACATGGAGATGATTTCGTATGTGGGCATGGGCGTTGCCATGGGTAATGGCGTGGACGAGCTCAAGCAGGTCGCCAGGATGACGACGAAGGCGGCTGATGACGATGGGATTGTTTATGCACTTCGCGAACTCGGACTCTTGAGTAAATCTTGATGGACGGACAGTGCTTTCGAGTGGCTGAAATCGTGGACGTCTGGTATCGTGGAAACGATGACATTTCCATCACGATGGGACGTCTCGAAAGTCTATTGGGCACATTAGCGTAAAAGGGGATTATGTCATGCAAAAGGAAGTTACATTGAAAAATGCTTCCGGGCTTCACGCTCGGCCGGCTTCATTATTTGTCGCAGAAGCATCGAAGTTTTCTTCGGATGTCTTTGTTGAGGTAGATGGGAAGCGGGTGAATGCCAAGAGCATTCTCGGCCTGTTGACGCTGGGTATCCCACAAGGTAAAACGATCACGATTATCACCGAGGGATCAGACGAAGAGGCCGCGCTGAATACGTTGACGAAAATGATTGAAGACGGCTTCGGCGAATAAGTATTGACAGTCCAGGAAAACGGTGATACGTTTCCCTGTATCACAACTAGGAGAGGGGTTAGCATTCCCATGAAATTCATTATCAGAATGAATCTCAGACAGCAGAATAATTGCATGAATGGGAATGTGGCCGTCAGGTTGTGACGCGAAGCACTTCGCGGATACAAATAACATTGTACGCAGGTCGCATTCGAATGTGATCTGCGTTTTATTTATCCAGACATTTGTGGATAAAGGCATATCGCAGAGTGCGATATGCCTTTTCGTCGTTAGGGGTTGGCAGAGCTTGTTTACCGTATTGCGAAAATTGGGATGGTTCTTCTGGGCGCATCGTTGGCGTTATGGTGTGGCGTTAGGACTCCTGTTGTTGCTCAACTTTGTGGAAATCGTACCGCCGGATCTCGTCGGCAACGCCATTGACCATATGAACCAGGGGACGATGACGACGCATTATTTAGTACAACTTGTCGCCGTGCTCATCGGTATCACGGTCATTAGTTACGTATTTGGCTTCACGTGGATGTATCAGTTGTTTGGCGGTGCCAACATGTTACAGCGCACCTTGCGTGCGCGGCTAATGCGACATTTTTTACGGATGACCCCGACGTTCTTCGAGCGGAATCGGACGGGCGACTTGATGGCGCGGGCAACCAATGATTTGAATGCCGTTTCGCAGACGGCTGGATTTGGGATTCTGACGCTGATTGACTCGACGACGTTCTCAGCCACGATTTTAGTGACAATGGGGATGCTGATCAGTTGGAAACTGACGTTGTTATCGCTCATTCCGTTGCCGGTTATGGCGTACGCGATGACGAAATACGGGCGGATTTTGCACGACCGCTTCACCTTGGCGCAGGATGCGTTTGGAGATATGAACGATGGTGTACTGGAGACGATTTCCGGTATCCGCGTCGTGCGCGCTTATGCGCAGGAACGCCGTCAAGAAGCAAAATTCGAGCAGACTATTGAGGATGTATATCAGAAGAACATCGCTGTCGCGCGCATTGATGCCTTGTTTGATCCGACTATCAACATCCTGATAGGCATCACTTATCTCATTGGTCTTGGCTATGGGACGTACCTGGTGTTTCAGAGCCAATTGACCATTGGTCAATTGACGTCGTTTAACGTCTACCTTGGGATGCTGATTTGGCCCATGTTGGCATTTGGACAATTGATTAACATCATGCAGCGCGGTAACGCGTCGCTCGACAGAGTCAATGAAACGCTTCGCTATCAGCCGGACGTGCACGATGTTGGTGAGGATGGTGTGGAGGTAGCAATTCCTGACGTGATTGTGTTTGACGACTTGTCGTTTCGCTATCCCAGTTCCGACACCGACATTTTACGCCACATTGACCTTACGATTCGACGTGGGCAAACCATTGGGATCGTTGGCCGCACAGGGAGTGGCAAGTCGACACTCATCCGACAGTTGCTGCGCGAGTACCCGCCTGCCTATGCCGGATCGTTAAAGATAGCGGGCGTACCTATTGAACAGCTGCGCTTGTCTCATTTGCACAGTTGGCTTGGTTACGTGCCTCAGGAGTCGATGCTGTTCTCGCGGACTGTGGCAGAAAACGTCCGCTTCGCAGCGCCGGATGCGACCGACGAGGAGGTGCGACGGGCGCTTGAAATGGCCGACTTCTGGAAGGATGTCGCCGCGTTGCCCAGTGGGCTCGACACGTTGGTTGGCGAGAAAGGGGTGTCGCTGTCTGGTGGACAGAAGCAGCGGATAGCTTTGGCCCGAGCTTTGATCACGAAGCCAGAGATTTTGCTGTTAGATGACGCGATGTCTGCGGTTGACGCGCGAACTGAGGCACATATTCTGGCCGCTATTCGCAGGGAGCGCAAAGGGCACACGACGCTGATTGCCACGCATCGTATGTCAGCCGTGGCGCACGCGGATTGGATTGTCGTCCTCGACGACGGCGAGATTGTCGAAGCTGGCACGCATCGCGATTTGATGCGGCGCGGTGGCTGGTACTGCGAACAGTACCGCCGTCAACAGGCGGAAACGGGTTTGGATACGGCGGCAGAGGTCACTGAGGAAAACTGGGCGAACGACGGTGAACGACACGCGCCAGCAGTATCTGTAGCCGTAGAGAGGAGCGGGGTAGAATGAGTGTGAATCGCCGACTATTGGCGTACGCTGCGCAGTACAAACGGACGATTTGGGTAGCTATCGCAATGCTTGCCTTGTCCGTAGCCGCGCAGCTTGGCGGCCCGTTTGTCGCCAAGATGATGATTGATCGGCATATTCTTGGCATTGAGCGCACGTGGTACGAGGTGCCAGCGAATGCCCCGAAGGCGGTCGCTTTCCGAGGGCACTGGTACGAGCGTGGCGATTACTTGGCGGCGGGGGAACCCCACACCCACCCGGTTACATTGCTTGAGGTTGGGCGAAGCTTTTATTTTGTTCAATCGTCCCTTCCTTTTACAGATAATCCGACGGTACATGGTCATCAAGTGACTGTGCGCTCGGGTGACAGGACGGTGACGGAACCGGCCATTCGATTGACGGCACGGGAGTTATTCGCCTTCTATCAACCGGAAGTCCCTGGACTTTGGCGGTTGGCGATATTGTACTTTCTGCTTTTGCTTGGTGGTGCGGGGTTCGCTTATGGACAGCAGTATTTGCTGCAGATTTCCGCGAACAAAATTCTGCAGCGGATGCGACGTGAGGTATTTGCGCAGATTCAGCGTCTGCCTATTCGCTACTTTGACACGTTACCTGCTGGTAAGGTTGTCTCACGCATTACGAATGATACGGAAGCCATTCGCGATTTTTACGTAACGGTCGCGGCGAATATGCTTTCCAGCATTATCACGATGGCAGGCATTTATATCGCCATGTTTATCCTGAGTGTCCAACTTGGTTTGATTTGTCTGACCCTGTTGCCGATACTGGCGGCATGGATCATCTTTTATCGCAAGTACGCAGTGGGCATCAATCATCGCATCCGCGCACTGCTCAGCGACATCAATGCCATGATTAACGAGACGATTCAGGGCGTGCCCGTGATTCGTGCGTTCAATCGCGCAAATCGGACACAACAAGAGTTTGATGAGCTCAACGCAACGTATTACGACAGCCAAATCAAATTGTTGCGAATCAATTCGGCCACCAGTCACAACCTGGCCGGTGTACTGCGCAACGCCTTTCTGGCGTTGGTTATCGCACTGTTTGGGTGGCGCGCCGTTCATGGGGCTGTGGCGGCGATTTCATTCGGCATGCTGTACGCGTTTGTCGATTACCTAAGCCGTTTGTTTCAACCGGTCGTCCAGCTGGTCAATCAACTGTCGAACCTCGAACAGGCGCGGGTGTCGGCTGAGCGTGTCTTTGAACTGCTCGACGAGCCCGGTAGGGATGTTGTCGACGGGGAGATGGCACGCTATCGTGGTCGGGTTGAGTTTGAACATGTGACATTTTCGTACGATGGCGAGCACGATGTGCTCAAGGATCTCTCGTTCGTGGCCGAACCAGGTCAGACCGTGGCGCTGGTGGGCCACACCGGATCGGGAAAGAGTTCGATTATCAACTTACTCTTCCGGTTTTACGATGCCACGCGGGGGCGCATTCTCGTGGATGGGATGGACATTACAGAAATTCCACCGCAACATCTGCGCAAGCACATGGGGATTGTCCTGCAGGATCCGTTCCTGTTCACGGGCACCATCGCCTCCAACGTGAGTTTGGGGGATGAGTCGATTTCACGCGCGCGTGTCGAGCAAGCGTTGCGCGACGTCGGTGCCGACAGACTGCTCGCTCATTTGCCAAACGGTTTTGACGAACCCGTGCTTGAACACGGCAGCACGTTGTCGGCTGGGCAGCGCCAATTGATTTCGTTTGCTCGTGCACTCGCGTTCGATCCGGCCATCCTCGTCCTCGACGAAGCCACATCGAGTATCGATACGGAGACGGAGGCTATCATCCAGGACGCCTTGGACGTGCTCAAACGCGGACGGACGACGTTTATCATCGCGCATCGCCTCTCGACGATCCGCACGGCCGACCAAATCCTCGTGTTGGATGGTGGGGTCGTGGTGGAACGCGGCACACATGATGAACTCATGCGGCTGCGCGGCCGTTATTATCAAATGTATCAACTCCAACAGGGCAGTGTGTCGGCATAATCGGCACCTACCCTCTTTATAGATTGCACAGATGCCCGATTGCGGAGCATGAAGGCCTGGCGTGCTGGGCGGGCTTGGCGTGCCTGGCGGACTATATTGGTTTGGACGTATTCATTGGGGCATCATTGGTCGGATTGCTGGTCGGATTGCTGGTCGGATTGCTGGTCGCATTGTGGAAACGACAGGCGGAAGGAGATTCGCGGATAGTGGTGAATGCATGTTTTTTCGATGAAAGTCGAAAATACATGGTTGACGCTAGGTTAATGTTCATGTTATATTATCTCTCGCCGCTTCAAGCGGTGCTGCCCTCAAAGCGCAGCTGTCTCGGTGGTTTTCATCGGCCAATTGGTGTCGGTTTTTGCCGAATATCGATGGTATCTCGGAGTCATCTCCGGCGATGACCGGCGATGAAAAACTTACCAGTGACAACGAACGTCAGTTCGTGATATAGTACTTAGGCTGCTTCGACAGAAGCGGCACTTGCTTGAAAGAATCACTTCATCTGGTTCCTCGTTGAATCAGTCTTCGTGGGGCTTTCACAGCAGGTTTGGTTCCTTGAAAACTGAACACACACGCCTAAAAGTTTCGGTCAACGTGACCTTTGGTCACAGCGACGATTGAAACATATGTAACAACGCCATTTTTGAGAGTTTGATCCTGGCTCAGGACGAACGCTGGCGGCGTGCCTAATACATGCAAGTCGAGCGAGCCCTTCGGGGCTAGCGGCGGACGGGTGAGTAACACGTGGGCAATCTGCCTTTCAGACTGGAATAACACTCGGAAACGGGTGCTAATGCCGGATAATACACGGGTAGGCATCTACTTGTGTTGAAAGATGCAACTGCATCGCTGAGAGAGGAGCCCGCGGCGCATTAGCTAGTTGGTGAGGTAACGGCTCACCAAGGCGACGATGCGTAGCCGACCTGAGAGGGTGACCGGCCACACTGGGACTGAGACACGGCCCAGACTCCTACGGGAGGCAGCAGTAGGGAATCTTCCGCAATGGGCGCAAGCCTGACGGAGCAACGCCGCGTGAGCGAAGAAGGCCTTCGGGTTGTAAAGCTCTGTTGCTCGGGGAGAGCGACAAGGAGAGTGGAAAGCTCCTTGTGAGACGGTACCGAGTGAGGAAGCCCCGGCTAACTACGTGCCAGCAGCCGCGGTAATACGTAGGGGGCAAGCGTTGTCCGGAATCACTGGGCGTAAAGCGTGCGTAGGCGGTTGTGTAAGTCTGAAGTGAAAGTCCAAGGCTCAACCTTGGGATTGCTTTGGAAACTGCATGACTTGAGTGCTGGAGAGGCAAGGGGAATTCCACGTGTAGCGGTGAAATGCGTAGATATGTGGAGGAATACCAGTGGCGAAGGCGCCTTGCTGGACAGTGACTGACGCTGAGGCACGAAAGCGTGGGGAGCAAACAGGATTAGATACCCTGGTAGTCCACGCCGTAAACGATGAGTGCTAGGTGTTGGGGGGACACACCCCAGTGCCGAAGGAAACCCAATAAGCACTCCGCCTGGGGAGTACGGTCGCAAGACTGAAACTCAAAGGAATTGACGGGGGCCCGCACAAGCAGTGGA
>NZ_CP080467.1:4090000-4097500 GCF_022674245.1 Alicyclobacillus acidoterrestris | reverse complement strand
TAGGTGACTTCATGCCTGCAACGTTGATGAAACTGTTCAGATGTAGTGTATCAGGCAACCGGTTCATGGGCGGGTTACTTTGGGTTCTACAAGACCCGCGCTGTAGTGGATGTCACGTGGGATACTACATCTTTTTACCGCAGATTTAACCATCAATTCTTCGTAAGTAAGGGTTGCGCATGTGTTAAGTCTGTGATATAGTAATACGTGCTCTTCCACTTTGCCTAGTGGCGTTTCGGAAGAGGATACGTCGAAGTGGCGGAATCGGCAGACGCGCACGTTTGAGGGGCGTGTGGGGAAACCCGTGCGGGTTCAAGTCCCGCCTTCGACACCAATGTGCCCTTAGCTCAGCTGGATAGAGCGTTTGACTACGAATCAAAAGGTCGGGAGTTCGAATCTCTCAGGGCACGCCAGTTATGCGGGTGTAGTTCAATGGTAGAACTTCAGCCTTCCAAGCTGATAGCGTGGGTTCGATTCCCATCACCCGCTCCAGTTGTGAGCCATTAGCTCAGTCGGTAGAGCACCTGACTTTTAATCAGGGTGTCCCGCGTTCGAGTCGCGGATGGCTCATCTTGCCGAAGTGGCGGAATTGGCAGACGCACACGACTCAAAATCGTGCGGGAAACCGTGCCGGTTCGAGTCCGGCCTTCGGCATTTTTGTGGGGGCGCTTAGCTCAGCTGGGAGAGCATCTGCCTTACAAGCAGAGGGTCGGCGGTTCGAACCCGTCAGCGCCCACCACACGCGGAAGTGGCTCAGGGGTAGAGCATCGCCTTGCCAAGGCGAGGGTCGCGGGTTCGAATCCCGTCTTCCGCTTATGGTTGCGAAAGTGGGTTGCTTCGTTTACTTGTGTAAACGTGCATCAAGTATGCCGTCTAAGTGGACTGATGCAACCTACCTTTTGCGGCAATGGAGAGATGTCCGAGTTGGTCGAAGGAGCACGATTGGAAATCGTGTAGGCGGCTAAAACCGTCTCAAGGGTTCGAATCCCTTTCTCTCCGCCAATCATGCGGGTGTGGCGGAATTGGCAGACGCACTGGATTTAGGTTCCAGCGGGAAACCGTGGGGGTTCGAGTCCCTTCACCCGCATTTAATGGCGCCATAGCCAAGTGGTAAGGCAGAGGTCTGCAAAACCTTTACCACCGGTTCGAATCCGGTTGGCGCCTCCAGTTTCTTAGACAAACCGTAGATACATGTTTTACCTTATGTCGCGGGGTGGAGCAGTTGGCAGCTCGTCGGGCTCATAACCCGAAGGTCGCAGGTTCAAGTCCTGCCCCCGCAACCATCTTGGCTCGGTAGCTCAGTCGGTAGAGCAGAGGACTGAAAATCCTCGTGTCGGCGGTTCGATTCCGTCCCGAGCCACCAGCAACACCTGTTTTATTTGCTAGACTTGCGACGTGTTGCAAGCGCGGCTATAGCTCAGAGGGAGAGCACCACCTTGACACGGTGGGGGTCATAGGTTCAATTCCTATTAGCCGCACCAACGCGGAGAGATGTCCGAGCTGGTCGAAGGAGCACGACTCGAAATCGTGTAGGCGGGAAACCGTCTCAAGGGTTCGAATCCCTTTCTCTCCGCCACTGTGGCGGCGTAGCTCAGCTGGTTAGAGCACACGGTTCATACCCGTGGCGTCGGTGGTTCGAATCCACTCGCCGCTACCACGTATGCCACCTTGGCTCAGGGGTAGAGCGGCTCACTCGTAATGAGCAGGTCGTCGGTTCAAATCCGACAGGTGGCTCCATACGGAGGGGTACCAAAGTGGCCAACTGGGGCGGACTGTAAATCCGTTGCGAAAGCTTCGAAGGTTCGAATCCTTCCCCCTCCACCATTTTCCTGTGACGACCTGTGTGTTGTCGTCGGGTAGTGATGGCTGAAATGTAGGTTTCAGATGTGGTGAGTGTGGCGAAGGGGTTAACGCACCGGATTGTGATTCCGGCATGCATGGGTTCGATTCCCATCACTCACCCCACGTTGGGGAATAGCCAAGCGGTAAGGCAACGGTTTTTGGTACCGTCATGCGAAGGTTCGAATCCTTCTTCCCCAGCCATGTGCCCTTAGCTCAGCTGGATAGAGCGTTTGACTACGAATCAAAAGGTCGGGAGTTCGAATCTCTCAGGGCACGCCATCTAGCGATATAATGACGGAGCATAGCGCAGCTTGGTAGCGCGCCTGCCTTGGGAGCAGGAGGTCGTGGGTTCGAATCCCGCTGCTCCGACCAATCGAGGTCGCTTTGGCGGGATCGGTGAAGATAGGAATATGGGGGTATAGCTCAGCTGGGAGAGCACCTGCCTTGCAAGCAGGGGGTCGTCGGTTCGAATCCGTCTACCTCCACCATGGCCCTATCGTCTAATGGTTAGGACGCCGCCCTCTCACGGCGGTAATAGGGGTTCGAATCCCCTTAGGGTCACCAAGTTTGGGTCATTAGCTCAATTGGCAGAGCATCCGACTCTTAATCGGCAGGTTGAAGGTTCGATTCCTTCATGACCCACCATATTGACGCGGGGTGGAGCAGTTGGCAGCTCGTCGGGCTCATAACCCGAAGGTCGCAGGTTCAAGTCCTGCCCCCGCAACCACGTGGAGCTGTGGTGTAGAGGCCTAACATGCCTGCCTGTCACGCAGGAGATCGCGGGTTCGAATCCCGTCAGCTCCGCCAGATTCAAAAATGGTGACACATAATGGTGTCCCCTGCATATGCGGTCGTGGCGGAATTGGCAGACGCGCAAGATTCAGGTTCTTGTGGGGGCAACCCCGTGGAGGTTCAAGTCCTCTCGACCGCACCAAATTTGGGCCCATAGCTCAGCTGGCTAGAGCGCACGACTGATAATCGTGAGGTCGGTGGTTCGAGTCCACCTGGGCCCACCATATGATTGAAGAAGACCTTTGGGGGAAATCTCCCAAGGGTCTTTTTTGTTGTGTTTGCAGTTTGGGTAACGCCGCCACTGTCGTAGTAGCTAGTGGTCGTCCGTGTCGGCGTGTGCTCTGGTATGGAGATAGATGTGAGTGGGGGCGGGATCGAAATAGAAATGCGGTTGCCGTTGTCGCGAACATGATTCGCTGGTTGGCTGTGGCGGCAGTTTGTCCTGCCACCACAGCTATTTTGCAAACACCAGTGAGTCGATTTGTGTGATGGTGGGTTGTTGTTCCACCCACGATCCCGCTGGCACCTCATTCGGGTTATAGAAAAATAGCGCATCTGGCACGATATTGAGTCCCTGTAAATCGGCGGACGCCGCGGCGATGGCGGATGAGGTGGGGGTATCGTAGATCGATCCGTTGAGAACAGGCGTAAATTGGTAGGCACCATCTACCACCTGGAAAATGACATCGTGAACGGTGTTGCCGTAGCCGCCTGCGTGCAGACGGTTGAGTACCACGTCGCCGACGGCCTCCTGTGCCTCTTGGGACTCGCCTTGTGCCTCAGCGCTGATGATGTGGGCTAGCCAGTACAAGTCGTCTTCCGTGGTCGTTTGGCCATTTGGCAAGGTGATTTTTTCTCCGACTTGAATTTGGTTGAAATCAGAGAGTTGCGGATTGGCGTCTTCTAATTGCTGCAATGTCATGCCGTTTTGTTGTGCAATGGACCATAGGGTGTCCCCTGGTTTTACCGTGTACGTAGCAGCCGCATAAACCACGGCTGGAACACTGAGGGTTGCTAGCATAATTGCGCACGTTCTCGTCAATCGTTTCGCTGGTTTTGTCATATGTACCTCCAAACACGACAAGGTGGAAATACTTCGCGAACCCTTGCGGCTCACGCTACCATTCTTACCAACCCTCTTGGTTGCGATACGTGCCGCAAGATGATGACGAGGTGACGAGAGCGTCGTCTGGATATAGCGCGTGTTTGGTGGAATTTCTATTTCTCCTGAAAACTTTTACAAAAGAATATTTGCGACCTGCCCGACAATCCCATATACTGATGTTAGTAAATACCCGCTATACATTACGGGTTAGTCGGTTTTAGTCGACGCGTTTTGGCATCTTGCTGAGATGTGCGAACTATCCGACAAACTGCGACCAATGGGGGAATCACATTGAAGACGGTTGATAATATTCTCGACTTAATCGGCCAGACACCCGTTGTTAAACTGCGGAACATGACCGGCGCTAATGACGCAGACGTGTACGTCAAGCTGGAATGGTTTAATCCTGGTGGTAGTGTGAAAGACCGGATTGCGAAGGCGATGATTGAGGCGGCAGAGCGCGATGGCCGTCTGAAGCCGGGCGATACGATTGTAGAACCGACCAGCGGAAATACCGGTATTGGGTTGGCGCTTGTCGCGGCAGCCAAAGGCTACCGTGCGGTGTTTACGATGCCGGAAACCATGAGTCAGGAACGCAAGAGCCTCCTTCGCGCGTATGGTGCAGATTTGGTGCTGACGCCAGGGAGCGAAGGAATGAAGGGCGCCGTGAACAAGGCTGCAGAATTGGCTAAGGAACACGGTTACTTCATGCCGCAACAGTTTGACAACCCGGCTAACCCGTTGGTCCATGAATTGACCACAGGCCCGGAAATCTTGGAGCAGCTCGATAAAAAAGTGGATGCGTTTGTCGCGGGCGTTGGTACCGGCGGTACGCTCACGGGCGTAGGTCGCGTTTTGCGCAAGGAAATCCCTGGCGTCAAAGTGGTTGCTGTCGAACCAGCGGCATCTCCGATTCTCTCCGGTGGTCAACCCGGTCCGCACAAAATCCAGGGGATTGGGGCAAACTTTGTTCCGACCATTCTAGATCGCGAGATTTATGACGAAGTGCGCACGGTAGAAAACGATACCGCGTTTGAATATGCACGTCGCCTGTCGAAAGAAGAGGGTCTTCTCGTCGGGATTTCCTCTGGCGCTAACGTATACGTGGCCCTTCAACTGGCGAAGGAATTGGGCAAGGGCAAGCGCGTGGTAACCGTGTCGCCGTCGAATGGCGAACGCTATTTGTCCACACCACTTTACCAATTCGACTGAGCAGCGGTGCGTGTGCCTGATGGGCACTGACATGAGGAGGATCACGATGGGCAAGGTACTTGTCTTTGGACACAAAAATCCGGACACGGATTCGATTACATCTGCGATTGTCTATGCGGACTTAAAACAACAACTCGGCGTTTCTGCAGAGCCTGTCCGTTTAGGCAATGTCAACGCAGAGACTCAATTTGTACTAAATCACTTCAACGTGGAGGCACCACGGCTTGTCGAGGCTGTGGCGGCTGAGGCGAGCGAGGTTATCTTGGTCGATCACAACGAGCGCCAACAAAGCGCCGACGATATCGATCAGGTGCAGGTCATTGAGGTGGTCGATCACCACCGGATCGCAAACTTTGAAACGAGCAACCCGCTGTACTATCGCGCAGAACCGGTGGGCTGCACGGCGACTATCCTCAATAAGCTGTACAAGGAACACAATGTGCCAATCCGCAAGGAGATTGCAGGCCTGATGGTCTCGGCTATCATCTCCGATACGCTGCTTCTGAAGTCACCGACCTGCACGCAGGAGGACGTCGCCGCGATTCGAGAATTGGCCGAAATTGCGGGTCTCGACATCGACGACTACGGCTTGCAAATGCTCAAAGCTGGTGCGGATTTAAGTGACAAGAGCATCGAAGATCTCATCTCGCTCGATGCCAAAGAGTTCACGATGGGCGACTTCAAGGTCGAGATCGCGCAAGTCAACGCGGTCGATACAAACGATGTATTGTCCCGCCAAGCTGAATTGGAGAAAGTGTTGCAGGGCGTTATTGACAAGAAGGGACTGGATTTGTTCCTGTTTGTCGTGACGGACATCTTGAACAACGACTCGATTGCAGTGGCGCTTGGTCATGCGGCGCATGCAGTGGAGACTGCGTACAATGTCAAACTGGCGGATAACAAGGCTGTGCTCAAAGGCGTTGTTTCGCGCAAGAAGCAAATTGTGCCTGTCTTGACCGACACGCTGAGTCAACTGAAGAAGTAAGCAGTACGTTCACGATTGTTGATTTTCTATCGCGCTAGACGCGTTCAAGGGATGATAGGCCGCCCACCGAGTAGGTGGGCGGCTTTGGTGTAAGATGTTTGCGTATTTTGATATGCGGGTTGGTAGCCTATCGCCGTGCGCTATCACCTTTGCATATTCGCTCGTCGATGAACTTTGAGCCGATGCTGCCATCCCAGAATTACGCTCAAATTACCTCTCGCGTAATTTCCATGCATTGATTGCTTGAAGACGCCCGCGATATGTGATATATTACTCATTGTCGCTTCGGCGGCGCGTGCGAAACTCATGCTTGTAACTTGTGGATGATTGGATGCGCTAGTAAATCTGATGCTATCATCAGTCGAAGCGCGTGATACAAAATTCACTAGTGACAACCGAAATGTTTCGTGGTACACTAATAGAGTTGCTTCGACAGAAGCGGTACTTGTTTGAAAGAATCACTTCGTCTGATTCCTCGTTGAATCAGCTTTTGTGGGGCTTTCGCAGCAGGTTTGGTTCCTTGAAAACTGAACACACACGCCTAAAAGTTTCGGTCGACGTGACCTTTGGTCACAGCGACGATTGAAACATATGTAACAACGCCATTTTTGAGAGTTTGATCCTGGCTCAGGACGAACGCTGGCGGCGTGCCTAATACATGCAAGTCGAGCGAGCCCTTCGGGGCTAGCGGCGGACGGGTGAGTAACACGTGGGCAATCTGCCTTTCAGACTGGAATAACACTCGGAAACGGGTGCTAATGCCGGATAATACACAGGTAGGCATCTACTTGTGTTGAAAGATGCAACTGCATCGCTGAGAGAGGAGCCCGCGGCGCATTAGCTAGTTGGTGAGGTAACGGCTCACCAAGGCGACGATGCGTAGCCGACCTGAGAGGGTGACCGGCCACACTGGGACTGAGACACGGCCCAGACTCCTACGGGAGGCAGCAGTAGGGAATCTTCCGCAATGGGCGCAAGCCTGACGGAGCAACGCCGCGTGAGCGAAGAAGGCCTTCGGGTTGTAAAGCTCTGTTGCTCGGGGAGAGCGACAAGGAGAGTGGAAAGCTCCTTGTGAGACGGTACCGAGTGAGGAAGCCCCGGCTAACTACGTGCCAGCAGCCGCGGTAATACGTAGGGGGCAAGCGTTGTCCGGAATCACTGGGCGTAAAGCGTGCGTAGGCGGTTGTGTAAGTCTGAAGTGAAAGTCCAAGGCTCAACCTTGGGATTGCTTTGGAAACTGCATGACTTGAGTGCTGGAGAGGCAAGGGGAATTCCACGTGTAGCGGTGAAATGCGTAGATATGTGGAGGAATACCAGTGGCGAAGGCGCCTTGCTGGACAGTGACTGACGCTGAGGCACGAAAGCGTGGGGAGCAAACAGGATTAGATACCCTGGTAGTCCACGCCGTAAACGATGAGTGCTAGGTGTTGGGGGGACACACCCCAGTGCCGAAGGAAACCCAATAAGCACTCCGCCTGGGGAGTACGGTCGCAAGACTGAAACTCAAAGGAATTGACGGGGGCCCGCACAAGCAGTGGAGCATGTGGTTTAATTCGAAGCAACG